>JAXHVM010000033.1 GCA_034189185.1 Deferribacterota bacterium | reverse complement strand
CTTTGTTATTGCCGATGTTAGTGTACTCTTACCATGATCTACGTGTCCTATTGTACCTACATTCACATGTGGTTTTTTCCTCTCATATTTTGCCTTAGCCATAGGTTGCCTCCTGTATAATATCTTTACAGCCCACGACCGGATTTGAACCGGTGACCTCGTCCTTACCAAGGACGCGCTCTAACCAACTGAGCCACGTGGGCACAAAAGCGGGTGACGGGACTTGAACCCGCGACCCTCAGCTTGGAAGGCTGATGCTCTAGCCAACTGAGCTACACCCGCAAATATATAAATAGCTCCCTAATGGAGCACTTTTACAATAATGGGGAGGGGAGGATTCGAACCCCCGAAGGCTTACGCCAGCAGGTTTACAGCCTGCCCCCTTTGGCCGCTTGGGTACCTCCCCAGCTACTATACTTTGCAAGCTGGCGAAGGGACTTGAACCCCCAACCTGCTGATTACAAGTCAGCTGCTCTACCGGTTGAGCTACGCCAGCCACTAGTATCATTAAAGTAGAAAGAAGATAATATATAATCATCAAGTATTTGTCAAGTTTTTTTATACTTTTTATTATTTTTTTTTAAATTTTTCTCTTATTTATCTCATAAAGCAATATTGCTGCTGATTGAGAAACATTTAAAGAATCAATTTTACCAAAAATATCAATTTTAAATGCATCATCAGATTTACTAAATAAATTCTTTCTGATACCTTTTCCTTCAGAGCCAAATATTAATGCAAATTTATTACCTAAACTAATATTTTCAATAGTTTTTTTTGATCTTATATCAATTGCATAAACAAAAAAATTATAATCTTTTAATGTTTCTACAGCTCTAGCAATGTTTACCACCCTACATATATTTACATAAAAAATAGAACCAGCACTAGCTCTAACAACAGCATTAGTTACCTGTACCTGATTATTTTTTGCGATAATAATATTTTTAAAATTAAAAAGATGGGCTGCCCTTATAATAGTACCAAAATTTTGTGGATCTTGAATATGGTCTAGAATTATAAACCTTTCTTCTTTTGCTAGTAATGATTTTAGATCAACATAATTAAAATCTACTTCTGCTACCATATTTGAATTAAAATAGGAAAATTTTTTCCTAAAGTTAAAATCACTCAAATAAACTATTTTTTCTTTATTAAATAAAAGACTCTTAGCTTGTTCTTTTATCCCTTCCTTTATATAAATTTTCTTTACGATACCTAATGAGTAAGCCTCTTTTATAGCATTTTTACTATCTATTAACATAGTATTTATTAATAAAATCACATATAATATGTTCAATTGTATGTAGTCCAATAAAAGAAGAATCAAAGGAAAATGAATAATTAGTAAGATCCAACCATTTACGCGAAGTATGGGCCAATATATAATCTTTTCTCTCCCTATCAGTTTTATCAATTAATTTCTCAGCCTCTTTCCTGTCTTCAACTTTATAGTATTCCACTACCCTCTTTATTCTAAATTCCCTGTTAGCATGAATAAATATAGATATAACATTATCAACATTTCTAAGAACATAGAATGCTGCTCTACCAACAAATATTACATTACCTTTTTCTGCAACCTTCCTAATAATCTCACTTTGGATCTCAAAGAGTTTATCATCATTTAAAAGACTAACATTTGGTGGTATTGAGGATACATCTGGTGGGCCCATTGCAAAAGATTTTAATATATTTTGTATTACAGATGTTATTTTTTCATCCCTAGCTTGCATATAATCAATATCCATACCCAATTTATAGGATAAATGCACCAATATTTCACGATCAAAATATTTAAAATTCAAGCGCTTTGCAAGCCTTTGTGCCAAATATGATCCACCCGATCCTAATTGTCTAGAGACTGTTATAACCACATCTTTACCCATAACGATTCCCATTTTATTCTATTTTATTCTTTCTAAATAAAAATAACAATGGAATAGACAAAATAAATAATAAAGCTATACCTGCATATACTCTATTATATGCTAACATATATGCTTGACTATTTAACGTGTTTTCTAATACTTTATATGCTTGTTTTCCATATGCTAGATATGCTGGAGAACCATCAGCATGTAAATTTTGCTCTACTAACTCTAAATAGTTATCATATCTAAAAGAATAGGGATTAACATTATGTACAATTATTTGTCTAAAATGATTCATTCCAGCTGATGATATACCAGTTGATGCAATCGCAGTGCCAACGCTACCAGATAATCTCCTTATAAGGTTATATATCCCTGTCGCATCGGTCATTTTATCTTTACTAATAGTTAATAATGAGACTGTAGAAACAGGCACAAATATTAAACCAAAACCTATGCCTTGCAAAAATTGGGGTATAAATATTGTCCAGTAATCAATATATAAATTTAATAATGAAAATTGTAAAAAAGAAATAATTGAAATAATCGTACCTACAAATATAAGCTTGGTACCAAACCTATTATACAGTCTACCTGCTACAGGCATTGTAAAAACCATTGCAGCAGCCCGTGGCATTATTGCAAGCCCAGAATTCCAAGCCGGATAATCTAATTGTGTTTGCAAAAACATTGGAAGAACAAAAATACTACTAAATAAACCCATACCTAAAACGCCGCCTAGAAATGTTCCAACAGACAAATTTACATTTTTTAAAATTCTTAAATTTACTGCTGGTTCTTTAGTTTTAAACTCTTGAATAATAAATAATATTAAACCAACTACCGCGATAAAACACAACCTTTTAATAAAAGCAGATTCAAACCAATTCTCGTCAGATCCTTTCTGTAACATGATTTGCAACGCGCCCAAACCAATGGATAAGAATAGAAGCCCAAAATAATCTATCTTTACCTTCTCACGCTTGAAATAGGGAGGATCAAATATAAACTTTGATACTAATATAGTATTTATTATGCCAATAGGTAAATTAATAAAAAATATCCAATGCCATGAATAACTATCTATAAGCCAACCACCCAATAATGGCCCTAAGGCTGGTCCAGTTATAACTCCAAGCCCAAAAATTCCCATGGCTTTACCATGTTCTTTAGGAGGAAAAGTCTCCCTTAAGATAGCTTGCGATAAAGGAATAATAGCGCCTCCCCCAAAACCCTGAAATATCCTCCAGATGGTAAGTTCTAACAATGTATTAGATAACCCACAACCAATTGAAGCTATTGTAAAAAGTACAACAGAAAATTGATAAAAGTTCTTTCTACCAAATCTCTTAGAAATTAATGTAACTACTGGCATAACAATTACATTTGCCAACATATAGCTAGCTATAACCCAAGTAATTTCTGTAGTAGATGCTGCTACTGCTCCTTGTATATATGGAAGAGCAACATCTACAATAGAGGTATCAATCGCTGACATTAGAGTGCCAGTCATAAGAGATACTGTAATTAACCATTTATTAACATTTTTTACATCATCAGCCATTTGCTTACTTATCTTTTGCTTTCATTATTATTTTTTACTAGTTTTAACGATTTTATCTCTCTAATTACTCATTCTAAATTGTAATAAGCTCGGCTTAAAAATTAAAAACAACAAAAAACATTATATGACCTAACTTGTTAATCCTATAACAAATATTTATTTAATAATGCACAATTTGTGCTTTGTAAAAGTTTCTTCCTGTTTTATCTAAAATAGCTTCTACCTTAATAGTTATACCTAAGTTATAGCCAAAGCAGCAATACTGCCCTGTACAGATATTAGAATATATTTAGTCTGTTTGTATTTATGGCGCTCATTAATATACCTGTTAAAACAGTTAAGGCTATAACCCATTTGTTTACGTATTTCTCACTTTCTTCTGACATAGTGCTCTTCCATATATCCAGACCCTTTAGAGGTTAAATCAACAGAAGGCACAACAGACAAACCTGGCCATAGAGGGGCATTTGGATTAAAGTGTGTATCAACTTCAACAAAAACTGGAACACGCCTAACAACTTTAACAAAATTCCCAGTGGCATCCTCAGGCGGCAATAAGCTAAAAACTGCTCCTGCACCAGGCTGAAAACTTCCAATATGACCCCAATATACAAAATGGGGATATGCATCAACTTTTATTTTAACCTTCTGCCCAATGCGCATCTCCTCAAGTTGGGTTTCTTTATAATTCGCCTCAATCCACACATCATCTAAATTTACAACAGAAAATAGGATATCCCCCTTCTCTACATATTTACCTGGGTCTACCTCTTCTCTTTGTGAAACCCTTCCATTGCATGGAGCATATATTGTTGTCCTTGCAAGATCAATTTTGGCAAGTTCAAGTGATGCTTTGTATTGATTTATTGTAGCTAATTGCGTATTCCTTCTATTGTTTAACAATGTCAAATTAGCTTTTTCTTTTTTAATACTTGCCTTTACTGAATCGACATTTGCCTTATCCACTTCTAAAGTAGTATTTTTTTCATCATAATCACTTTGTGATACTAAATCGTCTTCTAACAATTTCCTATATCTCAACTCTTCTTTTTTGGCAAACAATAACTCTGCTTTTGCCCTTTTAAGTTCTGCAGTCAATCTTTCAATCTCTCTCTTGCTTACTAGAATCTCAGATTCTATCTCAGTCAATGTAGATTCTGCACTATCCAAAAGTCCCTTTCTCTCTTTCACAGCTGCTGTATAATCATTATCTTCAATCTTAACTATTTTTTGACCTTTCTTTACTAATGCATTGTCATCTACAAATACTTTTATTATCTTCCCATCTACTTGAGTTGACAATGGAACAATGCTTGCATGTACATATGCGTCATCTGTGGTCTCATGTGTTAATAAGTATTTTACTTTTGGTATAGAGAAAATTACGCCTGCTACAACTAATACACCTATAATAAATCTTATAATTAGCTTTTTACCAACATAGATCCTGCCTAACTTCATGGTCTATACCTTCTTAATCAATATTTATTTATATAATGAAAAATTTATTTATTAAGTTAATACTTATTTTTTATGTCAAAATATTCTAGAAGTTTACCTTTTGCTTTTTCCAATCTTGCTATTGATAATTGATAATTATAATATGCGTTATTTACCTGTCTTTCAGATGTTAACAAAAGTGTATTCGCATCAATATAATCAACTGATGAGGCAAGTCCAACTTGAAACTGTTTACTCATAAGCCTATAATTTTCTCTTGCAAAAGCTAATTGATCTTTGTAATACTCTAGATTTCTTCTTTCTGTTTTTAAATCCAAATAAGCCTCTTTTACTTCAACAGTCACTGTCTTTTTAGTATCAAAATAAGACAATGAAGCTTCTCTTCTTCTAGCTTTTGCTTGTGCAACATCAGCTACCCTAAATCCACCTTCAAATATTGGAAGTGTTAGGGTAACTCCAATATAGGCACTCTCCTCAGCTAATTCATCAGCCATAGTTTCAGGATCATAATCTGTATCACTATAGGAGCCCTCAATCCCTAAATCGGGAAAAAAAGCAGACTTAGCATAACTAATCTGTTTATCAGATATAATCTCGTCTAACTTCACTTGTTTCATTTCAGGCCTATTTTCATATGCTGTCTTTAATAAAAAAGGTATTTCATTTTTTTCACGCTCTTTCAACTCAACTTCATCTATATGATAACCATTTTTGATACCAACTAAACGAGCCAAATAGATTTTGGCATATTCAAGATTATTCTGTGCTCTCTCTAAATCCGATTCAGATCCTGATAGCTCAGCCTCGGCTCTTAAAAGTACTGTTTTAGTATCTTCTCCAACCTTATATCTTTTTAATGCATCTTTCCTATGGCTCTCTAATCTTATCCTGTTTTCTTCTGCTATCTCTACATTTCGCTTAGAGATAAGAACTGCAAAATAAGCATTTACAACTGCCATTAGATATTCCTCTGCAACCCTTTCTATTTCATACTTTGAGCGTTTAATATTCTTACTAGCAATTGAAATACCTATAAATTCCCTACCTCCCAGGGAATAATTCTGGTCTAACCTAACACCCCACGTTGATGCTCTACTAGGTTGTGTGTATGTCTCATATTCAAAAACTCCCAAATTAGCTGGTAACTCTATAGAATGCACGCCTTTTTTAGATTCTGTATACTCCCTATGTCCACCATATAACGCCACATCAGGGATAAGAGATGATATAGCTTTTCTCTTATCGTATGTTGATATAATCTTTTCTTCTCTTGTAATATTTATAACATCAGATCTTTCATTGGCAATCTGTAACAATTCCTTAAGTGTATATCTTTCACTAGCAAATACATTAAAACATATGATAAAAATCTGTATAAGAAACAAGTATTTTAATTTCATTATTTTACCTATTATTTACAAATTGAATAACACAATAATAGAATGCTTTTACATGTGTAGTAAGTTATTATATACATTTTAGAACTTCTTAAATACAAACTGATTTATTAGCACAAATTGGCATAGTTGTCAAATTATTTTTCATAAAACATATAAAATATGTTATAATAGTAAAATATGTTATAATAGTAAGAAACTTAAAAAATAATAGAAATATATTGACAATATTTTATTTATATTTATTATAAATATAAAAAAGGAGGTGAAATATGGTACTTGTTGGGAAAAAAGCACCAGATTTTACAGCAGAAGCAGTTGTTAACAAAGAATTCAAAAAAATTACATTAAGTAGCTATCAAAACAAAAATTGGGTAGTATTGTTCTTCTATCCACTAGATTTTACATTTGTTTGCCCCACTGAAATAACATCCTTTTCTGATAGTTATGAAGAGTTCAAAAACAGAAATACTGAAATACTTGGTGTTTCTACTGACTCTATATACTCACATTTAGCATGGATTAATACTCCAAGAAGTGAAGGTGGTTTGGGAGACCTAAACTACCCATTAATATCTGATTTTACAAAAAAAATAGCAGAGACATATGACGTACTTTTGCCAGAAGGAATGTCACTTAGAGCAACCTTTATAATTGATCCAGATGGTATAGTCCAATATGAAATGGTTCATTCAAATAACGTTGGTAGGAATATTAATGAGATACTTAGAGCAATTGATGCACTACAATTTATCAAAAAACATGGTGTTGTATGCCCTGCAAACTGGACGAAAGGGAAAGACACAATGACTCCAGATCCAGAGAAAAAATTAGATTTTTTCAAAAAATACAGTAAAGGTCATCTTTAAAAACTCAATAATGCTTTGCCTCTTTGGCAAAGCATTATTGAGTTTTATTTAATGTATTTAATATCCTATAAGCAGCAATTGCCGCCCCAAAACCGTTGTCAATATTAACAACAGTTATACCACTAGAGCAACTAGTAAGCATTGAAAATAAAGGTGTAAACCCATTATTTGCAGCCCCATAACCAACTGAAGTAGGCACAGCGATTATAGGTTTATAGGTAATACCCCCAACAACTGATGGTAAGGCACCCTCCATTCCAGCAATCACGACTAATAAGGTTGCTCTATCAACATCTTTTAATACATCAAATAATCTATGTATACCAGCAACGCCGACGTCACTATATATTGTATTGTTTACCCCTAAAGATTTTAATGTCTCGCTACACTCTAATGCAACCTTAAGATCAGATGCCCCTGCAGTTATTACTGCAACACTCCCATCAATTTTTTCAATTTTTTGTACAATATTCCTAACAATACCAGCCTCTTCTATATATTCAAAATCAGGAAATACCTCTTTAAGTTTTTTTATTTTATAAATAGTTAATCCTGTACAAATAAAATTAATATTCTTTTTTTTGTAAACATTTGAGATGTCTATAAGCTGTTTTATACTCTTAGATCTTCCGTAGATAACCTCAGGAAATCCTACACGTTTCTCCCTAAATGTATCAATTACAATATTTTTATAGCGTTCTATAAAATAGGTATCTATATTCCCTATTAAATCATCTAAAGTTAGATTTCCATTCTTATATGATTCAAGAAGATTTTTTAAATCCACTCATTTATCCTTTTATCTAAAAACACTAGTTTTTATTAATACCTATCAAATAAATTTCAAAAGAATTCTTTCTTGTTGATTTTGGTTTATATATATGTATATCCCTAAAAAGATCACTTGCTTTTCTTTTAATAGCCTCCCTCTCAGAGCCATCAAAAAACTTGCATATTAAATTACCCTTTGCATTCAATAATTTTGTAGATAGGTATAAGACCTGATCTACTATCCCAACACTACTATAGTGGTCAACATTCTTATCACCTGTTGTATTTGGAGCTGCATCAGAAAGTATAAGATCAAAATCATTAGATATATTTATAATTTTATCTATTATATTTTTATCAAATATATCAGTATTTATAAAATAAAAATTTTTATTGTTAATATTACTAAATTTTAGCCTATCTATAGCCACCAACAGATCACCATTTCTCAAATTTTTCAGGATTGCTTGTGACCAACTGCCAGGTGCTGCACCTAATTCTAATATTCTACAAGCTTTATTTAATATGTTAAACTTATTATCTATTTCATATAATTTATATACAGCTCTTGATCTATAGCCCTGATTTTTTGCTTTTTTATAATAGATATCTTTTCTGATATAAGCCATATATTTTATTACTTAACTATATAATATTCTTGATGGAAATCCTTTTCTATATTTGGGATAATAGAAACATTATAATTCATTTCGATAAAAGAGATATATTCTTTTTCATTATTTAGAATATAATCAATAATAGACTCTTGTGCATATATATTGATTTTATTTTTGTTAGAAGTCTTAGCTAACGTTTTTACTTCTCTTAAGATTTCATAAACAATAGTGGGTATTGATTTAATTCTTCCACTACCATCACAATAAGGGCATGCCTCAGTTAAAAACCTAGTCAAACTATTTTGTACTCTTTTTCTTGTTATCTCAACTAAACCCAAGGGTGTTATATTTATAACAGATGATTTTAGCCTATCTTTTTTTAATTCTTCTGATAGAGTGGTTAAAACTTTATCTCTGTGCTCCTTCTCTGACATATCAATAAAATCAACTACAATAATACCACCAATATTTCTAAGTATTAATTGATAAGCTATTTCTTTAGCAGCCTCCAAGTTAGTTTTAAATATAGTGCTCTCAAAATCCTTTTTACCAGTATATTTACCTGTATTGACATCTATTACAGTTAATGCTTCACATTGGTCAATAACTATATAGCCTCCAGATTTCAACCATATTTTCTTCTCGCTTAACCTATTTATCTCTAATTCAATATTATAAAAATGATCGAAAATTGGCGTATTTCCACTATAAAGATCAATTTTAACATCTATCTCAGGCATATATTTTAAAATAAAATTATTAACCCTTTCATAGTTTTCTTCATTATCAATAATTATTCTTTTAACATCATTTGTTAATGTATCCCTTAATATTTTCACCAAAAGATCTTGCTCTTCATATAATAAAAAGGGATATTCTGCATTTTTATATAACATAGTTATATCATTCCATATAGTTAATAGATATGAGAGATCTCTTTCAATCTCATTTCTGTTTGCACCAACACTTGCTGTTCTAGCAATTAAGCCATAATTTGGTAGCTTAATCTCTGTTAATATACTACGCAATCGCTTTATCTCATCGCTGTCTTCAATTTTCCTTGATACCCCTATATGATCAATATTGGGCATTAGAACTAACAACCTACCAGGTATTGTTATACATGTGGTAGCCCTTGGACCTTTTTGATCTATTGGCTCTTTAATAATTTGGATTAAAATATCATCATTTTTTTCAAGTAAATCTTCTATAGGTGGATTGACGACCTCAGATGAAGGCAGATTCTCTAATCTTAACCCCTCCTCAATATCCTCAATAATATTATTTGTATTAACTAGCTTATTATTCTTATTTATGTGCATAATATCTGATGCATGCAAGAAAGCTGAGCGTTCTTCACCTATATCAATAAACGCTGACTGCAGCCCTGGTAATAAATTAGCAACCTTCCCTTTATATATATTCCCAACTAAGTTTTTATGTTTATTCCTTTCAATATATAATTCAACAATATTGCCATTTTCTAATAATGCAATCCTAGTCTCAAAATTTTCTGAGTTGATGATTAATTCTTTAGACATTCTATAAAGGTCTTCTATTCTCTAACGACTTTAATACAGTTATACTATCTGAATACTCTAAAAAACCACCTATTGGAAGACCACTTGCAATCCTTGAAACAATAACATAGGGAAATCTTTTTAAAAGCTTAGCAATATAAAGTGCTGTTGTATCCCCTTCTGGATCAGCATTCGTTGCAATTATAATCTCTTTAACATTATCATTAATCCTATTCAATAAACTATTAATATTTAAATCGTCTGGAGTAATACCCTCAATTGGAGATATCCGTCCTCCTAAAACATGATATAGGCCATTGTATCTACCTGTTGACTCTATTATGCTTACATCATTTTCCTTTTCAACAATGCATATTACACTTTTATCTCTATCTTTATCTTTGCAGATATAGCACAAATCATCTTCAGCTAGATTACCACATATTTTACATTGTTTAATATTCTCGCGTAAATTCCTAATGCTCTCTAACAGCTCATCAACATCACTCTTTTCCATACTAATAAAATATAGTGCTAATCTCTGAGCAGTCTTTCTCCCTATACCTGGTAATCTAACAAGTTGATCTACGCATCCTTCAAATAGTGAATTCTTTAACATTATCTAACTTAGAATAAACCTGGTATATTCATTCCGCCTGTGACAGTGCTTAATTTCTCTTGTACCATTGCTTGAGATTTTTTAATACCTTCATTTACAGCTGCCATTATTAAATCCTGCAACATTTCTAGATCATTGTCCTCTAAGATCTCTGGCTCAATCTTAACGCTAACAACCTCTTGCCTACCATTTACAACAACATTTACCATTCCACCACCAGAGGAAGCTTCCACCTTTTCATCAACTAATGAATCTTGGATCTCTTTCATCTTTTGCTGCACTTTTTGTGCTTGTTTCATAATTTGTTGCATATTCATTTTTTCTTCTCCTTATTTTTATTTTCAACCTCTATATATTTAATTGATGCTTCAAAATCATTGATTATCGTTTTTACAAGTTTATCTTCTTCTATCTCTCTTTTAATCTTTAACTCTTTATAAGTTTCTGGCTCTTCTACTTGTTCAATATTATTTTTAACACCCTGATCTTTACTATCTTCATCAGATAAAAATATATTAAACTCTTTGATGTTATTAAAATAATTATAAACCTCTCTCTTTATTAACTCAAAATTATTTCTACTTTTAACAATCTGATAATGAAACTTTTTATCATTGGTGAACACAACATTTAATACACCTTCTTTTGAAAAATCTAAATGACCATAGTTTAAATTAATTGAAATATTAGGGTTATTTTTACCTAATCTATTAAGAAATTCCCTCCACGTCTCATTAGAAACTTTTACATTATTACTAAGAGATTTAACATCTTTATTCTCACTTTTAGTATAATCATTCCTCTTTATATTTCTATAGTTTTCACCTCTACCATTAAAATTTCCAATTAGACCCGATGACTTAGCTGCATATGCAGTTAAAGGGTTTTCATCTCTACCATCAAATTTTCCGTTTCTCAGGTCTGAAGGTATTAGCTCTTCAGAAATTGTAGCTTTATATAAGCCAATCTCAAATACATATTTATCAAAGGCATATAATTTAATATCATTACTAACCTTCAATAGAATTTGAAAGATTAAGAATAACCTCTGCGAATAACTATAAGGTACCAACCTTTTAATTAATTCCAATTCTTCGGTTACTAATTCTCTTTCTATCAGTTCTTTAGTATAAGCATAATTGATAAGATATCTAACATAAATAATTAATTGTTCAATAATATATGAATATTCTAAGCCTTTCTCGTCAATTTCTTTACATATTTTAGCTATCTTCTCGCTTTCACCTTTAATAATAGAACTTAAAAGTTTGTATACTAATTCCCTATCTGTTAAACCCAATAATTTATATACAACACTATACTCTAAAATTCCATTTGTATACGCTACAACTTGGTCAACAATAGAAAGGGCATCTCTAATACAACCATCAGCATTTCTAGCAATAAGTGAGAGAGCATCAATATCATAACTAAGACCTTCTTTATTTAATATTTTCGCAATTAATTCCTTCATATTCTCTGTTGCTACCTTTTTAAAAGAATAAACCTGGCACCGAGATATGATCGTCTCAGGAATTCTATATTGATTAGTGGTTGCTAAAATAAAAAGGATGTGTCTAGGCGGCTCCTCTAATATCTTAAGTAGCGCGTTAAATGCAGGCTCTGTCAGCATATGCACTTCATCTATAATATATACTTTATACCTGCATTTAGTGGGTAAAAATTTAGCAGATTCTCTAATCTGCCTAATCTCGTCAATACCTCTATTTGAAGCCCCGTCAATCTCTATAATATCAATCGAATTACCATTAGTTATTTCTTCACAAACATCACAACTATTACAAGGATTTGCATCTTTTAAATGATCACAATTAATTGCCTTTGCAAAAATTCTTGCTGTGCTTGTTTTGCCTGTTCCCCGTGGTCCACAAAATAGATAAGCATGGGAAATCCTATTAAGTTTAACTGCATTTTTCAAAGTATCCCTGACAAAATCCTGCCCCACCAAATCATTAAAATTTTGTGGCCTATATTTTCTTGCTAATACTTGATAACTCATAAATTAAACCATATATAATTGTTCTAATATATTTAATATCTCAGGAAGTAATTGTTTTTTACGTGAAATTGTATTCTCTAAATAATACTCATTATTGCTAACTTTTTTATATACCATAAACTGCTCACCTTCAGGAAAATCTGTTGTATATAATATGCTGCTACCTGTAACAATGTTTGTCACCATAAGCATAGCCCAGTTCAATGATTTTTCATCCCTAATAACACATAAATTCTCCAATATCGTATCCTTTATTGCATTAGCCTCTGAAAAATTAACAACCTCTATTTGCCCTATTCCTATCTTTATTCTATCTTCATCATATATTTTAAAGTCAGAGAGAATCAACTCCTTTATATTTCTCTTATTTAAAACAGCAGTCTTCGAAAACATCTCCTCACCCCACTTCTTATAATCAACTTTAGTCATAATAGAAATCTCTTCAACTGCACTAATATCTTCACTAGTTGTAGTTGGTGATTTCAACATTATGGTGTCTGATAAAATGCCCGATAACAAAATTAGTGAAGTATCTCTATCTAAAGGAATATTATAGGATTTATACATTTCATAAACAATAGTGCAAGAACTTCCCACAGGTTTTGCTAATATGTGTATCGGATTTTTTGTTTTAATATTACCAATCCTATGATGATCAATAATTTCAACTATTTCAGCTGTTTCAATCCCATCTATTGCCTGGGTAAACTCATTATGATCAACGAGTATTACTTTTTTAGGATTATACCTTAAGATGTCAGATCTTGTTACTATTCCCTTTAGCTTACCTTCATTATCTACAATGGGTAAAGCCCTGTTTTCTGAAGCTAAAATTGAATTTCTAGCCTCTTTTAAATAAGTATCTTGCATAACTGTTTTTATATTTCTGTTTGCTATATATTTGCATGGAGCCAAATATATTAACAATCTCAAAACATCATATGTTTCAAGGGGTGTTATAAAGAATATTCCTTTAAAATTTTTTAGATCAAAACTAAGTTCATTTCCCTGCGGAACACCACTTACTATAATACAATCAAAATTGTTGTCTATTGCATATCTAATAATATCTTTCCTATTACCAACAACAAGTAAAATTGATTTTTCCTTTTTAGAATTCATAAATTTGACAAAATCTTCAAAAGGCATTGCTCCTGCACTTATAATACATTTTAGCTCTTCTAAGTTGCCACGTTTTAAAAATTTTCCCTTTAGTATTTTTTCAAAGCAATCAAATCTTATTATATATTCCGGTGTTTTCAGTAAATCCTCGGGTATTATATATGAAGATATCTCAAAAATACTTATAAATCCTTTAAATGAATTTTCATTATCTACAATAGGAATAATCCTAACTCTTTTGTTTCTAAGTAAAGATAAGGCATCATATAATGGATCATCTGTCTTTACAGAAATAACTTCTTTTGTCATGACATCATTAATCTTCGGAAATATATCTTTATACAATATAGGTAAAGGGACTTTTAACTTTTCAAAAACATATCTAGATTGTTCATTCACACTGCCACACCTAATAGGGGTATATTTATTATCTCTATCAATCAAATTTTTGAAGTTAGAATAGGCATATACAGCACATAAGGAATCAGTATCCGGATTTTTATGACCTACTACTAAAATTTCTTTCATTTTTATTCAAATATACTAAATTATAGATATATATTTAATAATAAAAATCAATATTTAATAATAAAAATATGGATTTTAAAATCATAGATAAAAATAAAATAAAAATTTTGGAATTAAATACGAAAAGAATAGATGCATCAAATGCAAATAATTTTAAAGAAGCATTGATAGAAGCTTCAAAAAATAGCCCTTCAATTGTATTAGATCTTTCAAAAGCTGATTTTTTAGATAGTTCTGCACTCTCAGCATTATTATCAGTCCATAAAATTCTACAAAATAAAAATAAAAATTTGTATATTATTGGTCTAAACAACAAGCTTATCAAAATATTAGAGATTACAGAACTAACAAACATACTCAATATTTATAATGGCATAGATGATATTATAACAATTAAAGAACAAAATGGGTAATAACGTGTCAATCACTTATGAATTACCTGCTAAGCTAAATGTATTAAATGAAATAGATAAGTATATTGATGACTTTTTTTCTAATAATCAGCTAAATAAATATAAAAATAAGGATATAGCATTTTATATAAATTTAGCGTTAACTGAAGCTGTTGCCAATGCAATATTACATGGAGAAAAGAAAAAAAAATACCCACAAATCAAAATTAGAATGAACTTTGACGGAAATACAATTGAAATTAAAGTATATAGCCAAGGAAAGCCCTTTAAAAAAGATGATATAAAAAAACCAAATCCTTTGTCTGACAGAGGAAGGGGTTTATATGTAATAAATAATATAATGGATGATTTAAGAATTAAAAGGGAATTAGACGAAAACATATTAATTATGAAAAAAAATATAGTTAACGATAAAAACTTTGCATAAATTATATAATTTAATATTAAATATTTTCATTTATGAGACTTAAAACATCTAAGGCTTTCCCTTTTATTGGAATATGAGGTTCTTCAATCTCATATTCTACAGGATTAATCCTAACAATAGTAGCACCTGTTATATCAGCTGTCCTTTTAGCTAAATACCTAATTGTTGGCACTGCTTTTCCAGCACCTATCTCTAATATAACAACATCATTACCACCTATACGATCAACATACCTATTAAATCTCTCAGATTGCTCATCAGCTCTTAGAGAAACCCAGCTAAAGTCCCCAAACATCAATATATTAGGCCTTACAACGTCACCACAATATTTACACCTAGGAATATTTTTTGCTCTCATTGTATTAAAATCAATCTCTATATTAAAATTATTTTCCCATATTTTCTCCTTGCAAGGCTTAATGCATTGTAAATAATGTATTGAGCCATGTACCTCATAAATGCAGTCTTCA
>JAXHVM010000032.1 GCA_034189185.1 Deferribacterota bacterium | reverse complement strand
GATTTAGAATGTAAATTAGAGATTATACAAAAAGGTCTTGAGTGTTTTGATTTTAAATATCTACGCTCAGAATATCCTGAGTTGTGTGGGGAGAAAGAAGCTAATATTTATTTGAGTATTTCAAATAATAAACCTTATATTATACTAGATGATAGAGTGATTAAAATATTTAAATAATATAAATTATATAAAATTACAATATCCTTAATAATTGTAAAATTATTTTTAGCATTTTTATTTTTATAGATTATTTTACCCTTTCTTATATATTTAAATAAAAATTTGAGAGATATTATGAAAGGTTGGATTCTATATAAAAGATCAAAAGAAGAACTAAAAGATAGTAACTACGAAATCCATAGATTTATTGAGGAAGCAAAGAAAGCTGATATTGAGCTTGAAATTATAAAACCTGAACAGGTGGATATAATTGTAGCCAAAGACCATGAAGGAAGTATTAAGGTAAATGGAAAGAACTGGCCATTGCCTGATTTTGTTATTCCTCGTATGG
This sequence comes from Deferribacterota bacterium, assembly GCA_034189185.1. NCBI lineage: Bacteria > Pseudomonadati > Deferribacterota > Deferribacterota bacterium. Next base: position 15,300 of record JAXHVM010000032.1, on the reverse strand, counting down.
GTGCTAGTACAACTTATTTTGCTCTAGCGGTAATAAGGCAACTTGAAACCTTGGGTGTATATTCTGTTAATTCCTCTCAGGCAATTGAAATTGTGAGAGACAAGCTCTATACACAACAGATTCTAGCAAAGAATAATCTGCCAATCCCAAAGAGTATGCTTTTAAGGTTTCCTGTTGACATTGAGCTAGCCTGTGAATATATAAATTTGCCTGTTATTGTAAAAACAATATCGGGTTCTCAAGGCAATGGTGTTTATCTTTCAGAGGATAAAAATTCCTTTACAGATTTGATGCATCTGCTAGAGGCAACAAGCCCAAACGCAAATATTATTATTCAAGAATTTATTAAAAGCAGTAGAGGCATTGATTTAAGGGTTATTACTGTTGGAGGTAGGGTAATTGGGTGCATGAAAAGGATAAATAGTAGAGGTGGTTTTAAAGCAAACTTTTCTGCTGGTGGAATAGTAGAGAGATATGAGCCAAACCCTGAGATTGAATGGCTATCGACAACTGTATCAAATATAATGAATTTAGATATTGCAGGGGTTGATCTGCTTTTTGATGAGGGTCATTTTAAGATTTGCGAATGCAATTCTTCGCCAGGGTTTAAAGGGATGGAAAGTTGTGTTGACGTTAATGTTCCGCGTGAAATATTTAACTATATAAAAGTTCGTATAGGCATGTATTAGTTATTCAAAATATAGAAAAAAAATAATAATCAAAAAATAGTGAAAATATCAATGTTTAATATGGGTTTAATCTGGGACGTAGAAACCATATTCTTTGGCGTTGACGTTGTGCCTTTTTTCATAGGCTAGAGTGGAGGTTGGGGTTTCTCCATAATCATGCCCTGGTAACACTATGGTATCTTCTGGTAGTTTCATTAATTTTCTGATAGATGCGCCAAGCATTTGCCTATTACTGTATGGTAGATCGGTGCGCCCGCTATCACCAACAAATAGGGTATCCCCTGTAAAGAGCTTTCCATCTCCATAAAAACAGACGCCACCTGGGGTATGCCCGGGTGCATGAATCACCTTGAGCTTAACAGTATTACCAATTTCTATAGTATCACCATCGTGTAATATAATATCAACGTCCTTGCCATAATAAGGGATGTCATCTTCATGCATAGCCAATCTTGCACCTGTTTCCTGCCTAACAGACTCAGCAAAAGCTGTGTGATCCTGGTGAAAGTGGGTTGCCAAAATATATTCTATAATTAGATTATTTTTTTTAATATATTCCATTATGCTTTTTTTGTCTGCTCCTGGATCAATAACAGCACACTTTTTAGTATCTTGACAAGCCACTATATAACAAAAATTGTCTGTATTTTTTAGTTTTAACTGTTTAAGAAGCATTTTTAACCTAGTAAATATAATAAAGCCATATTAAAGTATGTCAAGATAAATCAATTATAATTACCCTACCCCACTTTTAATATTTAATTGTTATATTGCAGTATAATTATTATAAAATTTGTTTAAGTTAAATTAATCTTTAAAAATTTAAACACAGTAATATAATAGAATATAGATATAAATTATAAAATAAAATGGAGGTGTTTTATGGTAGAAAATATTAAATGGTTAGGTCATGACGTTTTCCAAATAACAGAAAATAATCTGACAATCTATACTGATCCCTATAAAATTAGCAAAGAAAAAGAAGCAGATCTTATACTAATTAGTCATAGTCACTTTGATCACTGCTCCCCTGATGATGTAAAAAAGATACAGGGGCCAAATACAACAATAGTTACTACACCTGACTGCACAGAAAAACTAGAGGGCGATATAAAGAGTGTAAAACCTGGCGATAAAATAAATGTTAAGGATGTAAATATTGAAGTAGTTCCAGCTTATAATATAGGCAAAGATTTTCACCCCAAATCAAATAATTGGGTTGGTTTTATATTTACTGTGGGTGATAAAACTTACTATTTTGCTGGTGATACAGACTATATCCCAGAGATGGATAGCTTTAAAGAAAAAAACATCGATATTGCTTTGATCCCTGTTAGTGGAACATATGTAATGACAGCAGAAGAAGCTGTAAAAGCTACTAAGGCTATAAAACCAAAGATAGCCATTCCTATGCACTATGGCACAATAGTGGGCTCTCAAAATGATGCTCAATATTTCAAAGAACAATTAGAAGGTATAGTAGAGGTGCATATATTATAGCACCCTCTACTTTTTAATATTAATTAATAATTAACAATTAATAATTAATGTATGGTTATTTAATAAACCTGCAAAGGAGAATTGCGAGTAAGGTTATACTAGAGCCTTTCAAAAGCAATATTGATTACTTTGGGGGGATTGATGTTGCATTTAGCAAAAACTTTGCATTTGCCGCAATTGTAATATTAGATTCTAGTTTTAATCTAGTTGATGTAGCTTGTGGGATTTCAAAAATAAAACTTGCCTATATTCCAGGATTGCTTTCCTTTAGAGAATTTCCTGCAATCTATCAGGCTTACAAAAATTTAAATATAAAAGCAGATATTTATTTAGTTGATGGTCAAGGGATTGCTCATCCTAGAGGATTGGGTATTGCCTCGCATATTGGTGTTATATTAAATATTGCTACAATAGGGTGTGCCAAAAAAAAGCTTGTTGGGGACTATATTAATCCACCAAATAAAAAATTCTCTTATACATATCTTTATAATAGTATAGATACCCCAATAGGTGCAATTGTTAGGTCTAGAGAAAGGGTAAAACCAATATTTGTCTCACCAGGACACAAAACAGATATAGAGAGCTCAGTTAATATTATTAAAAGGGTTATCACAAAATATAGACTACCTGAACCAATTAGATATGCGCACCAATATGCTGATAGATTTAAGAAAGAGAAACTAAATAATTTAAAAGAAACTATATAAGATTATTTTATAAATAAAATAAATATTGAAAAGTATAATACCTTAAAGATCGCCAAATAATTTTCTGTAATAACTTGTAACTTCATCTAGGGTTGGAAAGCTAACCTGGGTGCCCATTTTTCTAACTGACAATCCAGCTGCAACATTTGCAAATTTTACTGAGTCTTCTAAACTCTTTGTAATAACATACCTATATGCAAATGCCCCAATAAAGGCATCGCCTGCGCCGGTTGTATCGACAGGTTTCACATTAATTGCTGGTATAATATTAAGATTACCATTTTCTAGAGATAAAGCACCTTTATCACCAAGGGTTATTAAAACATTTTTTACTCCCTTTTCAAAAAGCTTAAAGGCTGCCTTTTTTGCGTCTTCAACGCTGTTAATGTCAACTCCAGTAAGTAGTTCTGCCTCTACTTCATTTGGGGCAATTATATCAACATACCTATAAATCTCACTAGGCAATTGCCTAGCAGGCGCAGGATTAAATAAAGTAAGAATCCCTGCACTTTTTGCAATTTTTAGGGCTTCCAAAGTTGTCTCTAGTGGAACCTCTAGTTGACAAATCAAAATATTTGATGTTGCAATTAGATCTCTAGCTATCTTTACATCATTAGGTTTTAGTAGCCAATTAGCTCCAGGGACTATTACAATAAAATTATTCCCTTTATCATCAACAAATATAGGGGCAACGCCAGTTGATTCATCTGCAAAATAAACATAATTAGTATTAATATTAAAATTCTTAAAATTATTAAGCGTTTCTTTGCCAAATATATCACTGCCCAATTTTGTAACCATTGATACACCAGCTTTTAACTTTGACGCCATAACAGCTTGATTTGCTCCTTTGCCACCAAAACCTATTTTAAAACTCTCACCAATTAATGTTTCCCCTAGTTTAGGAAGTCTTTCAGCTCTTATCACTAAATCAATATTTGATGAGCCTACAACTACAATATTATTTTGATTATAACACATTTACCCCTCCTAAAATACTTTTAAACCATTTTTAACTGGTCTATCAACAGTGAGCAAGACAACCTCATTCTCTCTTTCACAAACACCCAAAACAAGGCATTCTGAATAAAACCCTGCTATTTTTTTAGGCTTAAAATTAACAACAGCAACTATTTGCTTGTTTAATAAATCTTCTTTCTTATATAATTTTGTAATTTGTGCACTAGAACTTTTTACTCCAAGCTCCCCAAAATCTATCCTTAATTTATAAGCAGGTTTTTTAGCTTCTGGGAACGCTGATACTTCTATAATTTTACCAACTCTTATATCAATATCTTCAAACAAATCATAGCTAACAAAATCTTTCTTATCCATACACTACCCCAAAGCAACATCTAAAACCATCATTATTGTAAAACCAAGCATTGCAAAAATTGTAGAGATATCAGTTTTCTTATCTAGCTGAGACTCGGGAATCAATTCTTCAACAACAACATAGATCATTGCCCCTGCAGCAAATGCAAGGGCATATGGCAAGATAGGTTGAATATATATAACAGCAGCTGCCCCTAGTACAGCTGCAATAGGCTCAACAATACCACTAGCCTGTCCATAAAAAAAACACTTTGAGATCGATATATTTTCCCTTCGAAGTGGGACAGAGACAGCTGCCCCTTCGGGCATATTCTGTATACCTATACCAATAGCCAAAACTATTGCACTAGCCAAAGTAAAGCCAGATATATTAGAAGCTGCTCCACCAAAGGCTACGCCAACAGCCAAACCTTCTGGGATATTGTGTAATGTTATTGCCAATACTAATAACACACTTCTTCTCAAATTTGTTGGAATCCCCTCACTCTCGCTTCTTTCATATCCAATATGTAAATGAGGGATTAATCTATCAGCAATTAATAAAAATACACCACCTAATAAAAAACCGACTGAAACAGGTAACCAAGTAGGAATATCTAGGTTTTCAGACATTTCAATTGCTGGGGCAAGTAAAGACCAAAAGCTTGCAGCAATCATAACACCTGCCGCAAAACCTAACATACCATCTAAAACCTCTCTCTTAATTTCTTTAAAAAAGAATACAAGGGAGGCACCAACTGCAGTTAAAAACCAGGTGAATAATCCAGCAAAAAGGGCCTGCATTACTGGTGAGATATTATAAATATAATGGGTATCCATAATATTAAATAATCTATCAAAGAATTATATTTTTTACAACTTAATAGTATTAAAATAATAAAAGCTTTAGTCACTTTTCTTAGGGAACAAAATAGATACAATAACAGTTGCAGAGATAATTAATGCAATAACTAATAATGTAATATAAATAGGAATTGTTACAAAATGACTAAAAATCATTTTTAAACCAATAAATAAAAGAACGCAAGATAATCCATAATTGAGAAACCTAATTAACTCAATCAAATTGGCTATAGCAAAATAGAGTGCTCTCAAACCTAATACTGCAAATGCATTTGAGCTAAAGGCAATAAAAGGATCTAGGGTTATTCCAAATACAGCAGGAATTGAATCAAGGGCAAACATTAAATCAGAAGTCTCAACTGCTATAAGAGTCAAAAATAGTGGGGTAATATAAATTTTTTTATTCTCTTTTACTAAAAATTTTCCATCTCTATACTCTTTTATAACAGGAATAAATTTATTAACAAATTTTATTACTGGGTTATCAGCTATGGATAATTTCCTATCCTTACTAGATAATAATTTTATAGAACTGTAGATAAGTATAGCCCCAAAGATATATAATAGCCATTCAAACTCTCTAACCAACCTTATACCAATAAGTATAAAGGTAATCCGTAAAACAAATGCACCAATTATACCTAGGTATAATACCTTATGTCTATATTCTTGGGGAACTCTAAAAAAAGCAAAAATAACAATAAAAATAAATAGATTATCAACGCTTAATGAGAGCTCAACTAAATAAGCCCCATAATATTCAAGTGCAGAATTTATGCCATAAATATTATAAACTACAATACCAAAGAGTAGCCCTAGGGATATCCAAAAAATACTGTAAAACAATGCCTCTCTGAGATTTATTGTGTGAGATTTTCTTTGAAAAACAAATAAATCTAAAAGCAATAAAAATATGAGTAAAAGTATCAAAAAAAACCAATACATAGTATTCATTTACATCACCTCATTATTAAACTAACTAAATTTTTATAATATATACTTAACCTATAAAAATAAATATATTAACATTAATTTTTACATAAATTAATGTATACTTTATAATAGTGGAGAAGGAGGTTTTTATGTCATATAATCTTAAGGTACCAGAGAGAATATTAATGGGACCTGGCCCATCAAATGTTAGCCCTAGTGTATTAGAAGCAAGTGGCAAACCTATGATAGGTCACCTAGATCCTGATTTTATAAGGATTATGGATGAAGTAACAATTATGCTTCGAAAAATTTTTCAAACTGATAATAAGCTGACCTTTCCAGTTTCAGCAACAGGTAGTGCTGGAATGGAGACAGTATGTGCAAATCTTATAGAAGAAAAGGACAATGTTTTAATATGTATAAATGGTATATTTGGCAAGCGTATGGCCGATGTAGCTGAAAGATGTGGCGCAAATGTATATACTGTTGAATCAAGGTGGGGGCATATTATAGAGCCAGAGGATGTTAAAAAAGCTCTAGAGAAGGCTAAATTTAAAATGGTGGGAATAGTACATGCTGAAACCTCTACAGGCGTATGGCAGCCACTTGAGGAAATATCAAAAATAGTACATGAAGCCGGTGCACTATTTGTTACAGATCACGTTACCGCTCTTGGTGGCATACCAGTAGAGATAGATAAATTACAAATAGATGCTGCCTATGCAGGCACACAAAAATGCCTCTCGGCACCTCCTGGGCTTTCACCGGTAACATTTAATGAAAAGGCTTTAAATGTTATAAGAAATAGAAGGAAAAAGGTGCAAAGTTGGTATTTAGATATAAATATGATTGCAAACTATTGGGGTGGCAAAGAGAGAGTATATCATCATACAGCACCAATATCCTCAATCTATGCACTACACAGAGCCCTTAGCAATATATTAGATGAAGGCTTAGAAAATGTATTTAATAGGCATCTTACATTAGGCCAAGCTCTTCATAAGGCTTTAGAATCGATGGGTTTAAAATTATTTGTAGAAGAAGAAAAATATAGACTACCTGAACTTACTTCTGTTTACCTGCCTAACAATGTTGATGACAAAACTGTTAGAATGAAGCTTTTGAATGATTTTAACATTGAAATAGGCCCTGGACTTGGTGAATATGCTGGTAAGATATGGCGAATTGGACTTATGGGCTATACTTGTAATAAAAATAATTTAATTTTATTTATTAATGCGCTAGGGTTAATATTGAATGATTTAGGATATAAATGTGACATAGGGTTAGCAGTAAATAGTGCATATAAACATATAATAACTAATTTAAATTAATTTTAAAGAGCTTAACCCGTAAAATTTGTTTTGACAATTATCCTTAGCACTATATAATTGTAATAGAATAAAGGCTAGTTTAAATATAATGGCATCTACAACAATTATTGTTATAATAGGCTTATTAATATATTTTATTACATACTTTACCTATGGTAGATATATTAATAAAAAGGTAGTAGGGAAAAGTATTGAAGAAGCTCCATCAAAAAGATTATTCGACGGCGTGGATTATGTTCCAGCAAATAGATACATCCTCTTTGGTCATCACTTTGCCTCAATTGCTGGTGCTGCACCTATCGTAGGGCCTGTTATAGCCCTTGCATGGGGATGGTTACCGGCTATTCTATGGGTTTGGTTTGGAAATATCTTAATTGGAGCTGTCCACGATTATCTTTCCCTAATCAGTTCAATAAGGCACAATGGTCACTCTATACAGTGGGTAGCAGGTAAAATAATAAAAGAAAGAGCAGGAAAATTATGTGGATGGTTTGTTCTTCTTGTTTTAATATTAGTGATAGCAGCTTTCTCGGCAGTTGTTGGTAAATTGCACGTTGATGAGCCCTCAGTTCCAACTGTATATTTATTAACAATTATTGTTGCACTCTTATTGGGCTACCTCATTTATAGAAGAAATGTAAATTTCAAAATTGCTACAACTATAGCACTAATATTGTATATTATCTCTATAGTTGTTGGGTATTTCATACCAATAAAACTAAATTATCAGATGTGGATGGCTATATTATTAATATATATAATAATTGCCTCATCACTACCTGTTAATGTTTTGTTACAACCAAGAGACTATCTAAACTCTTGGCTTTTGGTTGTTTGTCTTTTATTTGGCGCTATAATTATGGTTTTTTCATTTAAACACCTTTCAACACCAACAGTTACATTATTTAGCGCACATATAATAAGAGGTTATTCAACGCCCTTTTGGCCTGTTATACCACTTATTATTGCATGTGGTTCACTATCAGGATTTCACTCCTTAGTTGCCTCAGGCACAACATCAAAACAGATCTCTAGCGAAAATGATGCACAGTTTATAGGTTATGGATCAATGCTAGTAGAAGGTTTTCTCTCAACCATTGTTATTGCTACTGTTTCAGCTTTTGGTATTTTTAAAGGGCTTGATTTATCGGATAAAACAATGTTTGCTAATAATTATGTTTCAACGTTGAATAATTATGGAGGGCCAATTGGTGTATTCGCATCTGCATATGGCAATGCTGCAAATTATCTATTTGGTCTGCCTAGCAAAATAATAACCATCATAGCTTCACTATGGGTTGCATCCTTTGCTTTGACAACCCTTGATACATCAAATAGACTTGCTAGATATGCAATTAATGAGCTTAGCGAACCTCTAAAGAAAAGTAACAAAGATTTTTATACATTTATAACAAATAGGTGGGTTGCATCAACTATACCTGCTCTAATTGGCATTACACTTGCTTGGAGTGGCGCTTGGTCGATGATTTGGCCTGCCTTTGGTGGTGCAAATCAAATGTTGGCATCAATTGCACTTATAACAACATCGGCATGGGTTATTAGGGTGCAAAGAAAAAAAGCCTACTTTGTGCTAATACCAGCACTTTTACTATGGGTTACTGTGACTTCAGCATTAATATGGTATTTAATAGTTCCTGTAGCAGGCTTTTTCAATACCGCACCTTTTCAGGCAGTTTTGTTAGGTGTTATAACAATACTAATGTTACTTCTAAATTTCATGCTAATTTATGATTTTTACAAACCTAACAGTATGATTGAATAATCTTTCAATGGGTGTTAACTAGCTAAATGATTCATCCCTTTTTAAATATCTTAAGAGGTATCTTAGAGGCACCGAGCAACTTAATAGAAGAAGAATTAAATGCTTATAAAAATATATTTGCGCTACTTATTATGTCAAATTTTATAGGTTTACCAATATTTCCTACAAGCCTTTCTTTAAAAATTATACCCTATATTGAAGAAGAAATTTTAACTATGCTTGAACATTCTATGGAGTTAGATGATCAACTTATGAAATGGATAGGTAGTTTTGATATCGGATAGTTTAAAGGTTTTATTTTTTCTTGGGAAAGGGGGTGTCGGCAAAACAACTATATCATGCAATACAGCAAATTATCTATCAAAAAGTAAAAAACACACCTATTTATTATCAATTGACCCAGCTAATAATGTATTTGATTTCTATCGCATTAACTCAAAATCCTCAATTAAGACTATAAATGAATATTTAACAGTTGAGGAATTACATCTAGATAAAAAGAAAGAAGAAATAACAAACAAAACTATAGACTCAATTAAATCTCAGTATAAATACTTAACAATCTTTAATCTTGAGAATATATTTAACACACTAAAATATACGCCTGGAATAACAGAATATATCTGTCTTAATGCAATCTATGAGACATATATAAAAATAAAGGATAATTTTGAGTATCTTATTATTGATACGCCACCAACAGGTTTATTCATACAAATCATAGCGCTTATAAAAAATACACAAAATTGGATAAGAGAACTTGAAAAAATTAGAACAAAACTTCTCAACAAAAAGGAACAATTGGCAAATATTAAGAGAATAAAAAGTGAAAAAAAATTAACAGACAATGATAAAATACTAAATATCTTAAAAGAAGAAGAAAATATTTATACATTATTAGAAAACATAATAAATGATTTGAAAACGAACTTAATATTAATAATAAACAATGACAGCATATCAAAAAAAGAAGGATTATATATTATAAATACATTGAGAGAATTAAATGTTAATATTAATAAAGTGATAATTAATAAAGCAAATACTAAAGATATAGAATTAGAAAGTTTATATAAAAACTATTATCTCCACTTTATACCTAATTTTGAAAGTTATAACTCTATAAATCTAGATAATAAATACATAAAAGATATAGTTGAGATTTAATAAATTATTTAAATATTTTTATAATATTGACCTTGTATCTATTTTATTTTAAATACTTATATTATGAAAAAATACAGATGCCCTGTACAGGTTAGGTTTGTAGATTTAGATGGTTATTTTCACGTAAATCATGCAAATTATGTTAGTTATCTTGAGATAGCTAGAATATCTTTTTTTAGAGAACATCTGGACGATTTCTTTACTACTTTATATAATAATGGCATATTAATCCTTCTTAGAAAACTTGATATAAAGTATGTAAAATCAATTGGTTTGTATGATAATATATTTGTAGAAATGTGGGTTAAAAAGGTTAAAAATATAATATTTACTTTTAAATATAATATAGTAGATGATAACAAAAATATATATAGTATAGCTGAAACTGAGTTGGCTGTTTATGATAATTTAGAGAAAAAACCTACTAAGATACCAAAAAGTCTCTTAGAAGTTCTTTATAATTATCTAGAAAAATAGAATATTTAAACTATTTATAAATAATATTTGATATCTTATGAAAAATTTATATAAATACATATGATATTAACCCCAAATGATATAATATTATTTCTTTTATGCATAGCTATATTGCTATTCTTTGCAAAGTTATTTGCTGAAATTGCAAAGAAATGCGGGATTGTTTCAGTTTTCGGTGAGATATTAGCAGGTATTATATTAGGACCAACAGTACTTGGATATATATTCCCTAGTGCAAATGAGATACTCTTTCCATTAGAGGGTAATAGAAGATTAATACTAGATGTTTTCTCAAACCTATCAATTGTAATGTTCCTGCTCTTTGCTGGAATTGAATCAGATCTTGATGCTATTAAGAAACAAGGCCCTTTTAGCTATAAAATTTCAGCGGTAAGTATTTTCTTACCCTTTATTGTAATATTTGCTATTGTTTATTACACCCCAAATATCTTTGGCAAACCTGATTATTTAGATACAAATACTTATGCGCTTTTTATTGCTACAGCTCTTTCAATATCCGCCTTGCCAGTAATTGCAAAAATATTGATGGATATAAACTACTACAGAAGTGATCTAGGAGCTACAGTTATACCTGTAGCAATCATAAATGATATTGTAGGATGGTTATTATTTGCTTTTGTAATAAGCCTAACCGGCACTAGCAATCATGTACATTTTTCTTTCACTACAACAATCATAATAACAATAGTATTTACATTATTTATGTTAATTTATTTTAGAAAATTTATCCATGCTATATTCCCTTATATACAAGCACATTTCTCATGGCCAGATAGTATTATAACCTTTTGCCTGTGTGTAACTTTTTTTTCAGCATCCTTTACTGAGTATTTAGGAATTCACGCCCTATTTGGAGCTTTTATAGCAGGCCTTGCTTTGGGTGATACATATCACTTTAAAGAAAAAGCAAGGTATACAATTGAACACTTTGTTAACTCCTTTTTTTCTCCAATATTTTTTGGTTCTATTGGACTCCATATTAATTTTATAACAAACTTTAATATAAAACTATTTCTAATTTTTTTTCTTGTTGGGACAATTCTTAAAGTTTCAGCATCTTTTATTGGGGCAAAATTAGCAAGACTTAACAATAAAGAATCATGGGCACTTGGTTTCGCAATGAACACAAGAGGTGCTATGGAGATTATTATAGCAATCATTGCAGCAGATTTAGATATTATTAATAGTGTAGTATGCGTTGCACTAATTGGTGATGCAATTGCAACCTCATTAATTAGCGGACCAATAATCAAAAAGATACTTTCCATAAAAATGCCTTTAAGATTCTACGATTACATAGATCCAAAATCATTTATATACAATCCAGAATATACTGATAAATTTGAGTTATTAGCAATATTAAGTGATAAACTAAGTATTAATAATAATCTTGATAAAGAGATTATAAAAAAAGAGGTAATAAAAAGAGAAAATATTATGCCTACAGGATTAAGTGCGGGCATAGCTATACCACATGCACGAATAGAAGGTCTCCAAAAACCATTGATTGCTGTTGCAGTTTGTCCAAGAGGAATTGATTTCCAAGCTCCTGACTATAATCTATCACATATAGTTTTTTTAATTTTATCTGGTCCTAATCATGATTTACTACAATTAAAAATTATTGCTGACGTTGCAAAAACATTTAAAAAACTAGATATTACAAAGAGTAAATTACCAAAAAGTTATACAGAGTTTATTGCATTTATAAAAAGCGAAAATATATAAAATAATAATCTTGATAAATCAATTATATAAACTATAATTCTCTATTATGAAAAGTTATAAGAGAGAATTAGTCTTTAACACAAAAAATAGGGTTGAATTTATTAATATTACTAGTGAGGTTTCAAAAGCTATTAAGGAAAGTGGAGTAAAAGAAGGCTTGTGCCTTGTTAATGCAATGCATATAACAGCCTCAGTATTTATCAATGATGATGAAAGAGGCCTCCACAATGACTATTATAAATGGCTTGAAAAACTTGCACCCCATGAACCAATAGATAGATATGAACACAATAGAACTGGTGAAGATAATGGGGATGCTCATCTAAAAAGACAGGTCATGGGTAGAGAGGTTGTTGTTGCTATTACTGATGGTTCTTTAGATTTTGGACCTTGGGAACAGATATTTTACGGCGAATTTGATGGACAGAGGCGCAAAAGGGTTCTTATAAAAATAATTGGGGAATAATGAAACAAAATTTACATATAACCCATAATGACTTAGACGGTGCAGGCTGTGGTATTATTCTTCAAAAAACAATTAGTGATATTGAAACAAAATATCTAGACTATACAGATGTTAATGATGTTATTTTAGAGAGTATAGGTAAATATAAAAAAATTTATATCTCTGATGTCACCCCTGACTTAAAAACGTTAGAGATTTTAATTAGTAAGGCAGATTTTTTTATTATTGACCATCATAAGACAAATATGCATTTAAAAGGAAAAGACTATGCAATATTTGACACTAACAAATGTGCAACCCTATTAGCTTATGAATGGGCTTGCAAAATAAATAAAAACTTAAATATATATTATCCCCTTGTTGAATTAATAAATGATTTTGATTTATGGCTAAACAAGCATCAAAAAAGTAAAGAATTAAATATATTATTCACTTTTTTAGGACTTAATAAATTTGTATCAAGATTTATCGACAACCCCTCAATAAATTTTGATAGTTGTGAAGAATTGATAATAGATATTGAGAAGAACAACTTAAATGATACTATAGAGGATGTCTTACACAATTCTAGGATCTTAAAAGATGTATATGGCAATACATTTTCTTTGTCAATCACGGACAAATATAATTCTGAGACTGGCGATTATCTACTAAATAAACTTGATGTAGACTATGTATTAATGATAAATCCAAAGCACAACAAAGTCTCACTTAGATCACGTGGGAACTTTGATGTAAGTGCTATTGCAACAAATTTTGGTGGAGGTGGTCACAAAAACGCCGCTGGTTTTAGAATAAGCTTTACTGATAAGATACTGGAAATATTAGATTCTATTGGATTAACCAAATCAAAATAATATAAAAAATGTCTACATATCTTATATGCTCTGCTTATAAAGTAGAGCAATTACCTAAAACAAATCTACCAAATATTGTACTTACTGGCAGAAGTAATGTTGGAAAATCAACACTTATTAACAAGTTAATTGGGAGAAAACAGCTAGCAAGAACCTCTAACAAGCCTGGCAAAACAATATCTATTAATTTTTATAATTATAAAGATATGATCATTTTTGTTGACTTGCCTGGTTATGGCTTTGCTCATAGAAGTAAAAGTACTGTGCTTACGTGGAAAAATCTTGTTGAAACCTTTTTTAATAAAAATGATAATTTAGAATTATTTTTATTACTCATTGATGTTAGGATAGGTGTTAAAGATAAGGATTTAGAATTATTCTATTATCTAGAACAATTTAACAAGGATATTATTCCAATTTTAACTAAAACAGATAAAGTTAATAAGAACTATGTTAATAAACAAATAGATCAAACATCTGCAATTATTAATTTATCACCAAATAAGATTAAGCACTTTTCACATAAAGATCCAAAATCTATGGTAGAGATTTGGAATACTATAAATAAAGCCTTACAAAGAGATTAATATTTATTCACTTTAACTTAAACCCACTATATCTAAATTGTAAGAAATAAACCTGATAGTTTTTAAGAATTAATCAACAACCTTGTGAAAAATTAAAAAAATAACTATCTATCAATAAGATATGTTTTTGACAGTTTATTAACAATATAATTTTTATTACTAGCTATACCATTTTCTATTTAAAAATAGGATTTGATTCATATTTTATTAAATTGTTTAAACATTGTGTATGGATTATAAGATATTTAGCTAAATCTAATTTTTAACATGGCATTCAAAAAATTAATAAATACGTAGGAGGGAAAGATGAAAATTGTAGCATTTAATGGAAGTCCCAGAAAAAAGGGTAATACTGAATTTTTATTAAACAAAGTATTAGAACCTTTAAAAGAGGAGGAATTTGATACGGAATTATTACATATTGGTAATAAATATATACAAGGGTGTATTGCATGTTTTGGTTGTATTAAAAATAAAAATGGTCTTTGTAGTGTAACAAATGATATATTCAATGATTGTATGAAGAAAATGTTAGAAGCTGATGCAATAATAATTGGCTCACCAGTATACTTTGCAAATATGACTGCCCAAGTAAAAGCGTTGATAGATAGGGCTGGTTTTGTTGCTTATAATAATGGTGGGTTATTTGAAAATAAGGTCGGTGCAGCTATTGCAGCTCAGAGGAGAGGTGGTGGGGTTAATGTTGTTGAGTCAATTTATAGGATGTTTTTAATGTCAAAAATGATCATACCTGGCTCAACTTATTGGAATTTTGGCAATGGCTTGCTAAAAGGAGAGGTTGAGAATGATAAAGAAGGAATAGACAATATGATAGATTTGGGAAAGAGAATTGCTTGGTTATTAAAAAGAATA
>JAXHVM010000031.1 GCA_034189185.1 Deferribacterota bacterium | reverse complement strand
GGATGTAAGAAGTGTGCAGAGGTTTGTCCCTGTGGATATATTGATATGGTATTATAAAAAAAAGGAGGTGAATTATGCCATTTATTGAATTTAAAGGAGAAAAAATTGAAGTTGATGATGAGGGCTATATCCAAGAGATGGATAAATGGAGCCCAGAGTTAGCAGAGTATATGGCAAAGCAGGATGGTGTGGAATTAACAGATGTACATTGGAAATTAATTGACTGGATTAGAGAATATTTTAATGACAATCAGGTTTGTCCACCTATTAGGCTTGTTGCAAAAGAGGTAGCAGAGCTTTGTAATTTGAAAAACCATAGAGAAGGTAATAAAAAGATATATGAATTATTTCCCGATGGGCCAGCTAGAATGCTTGTTAGATACGCTGGTCTTGCAAAACCAACGGGTTGTGTGTAATTTGCTATGACTGTTGAATGTAGAGAATATTTTTTAGATAAGAAAAACAAAATATTAGATGATTGGTTTAACCATCTAATATCACATTATGATGATAATAAACTAGATTATTTAGAAAAGGAGAGGGATCCTTTTTTAAATCCTGTAAAATATATCTTTAAATCAGCGCTAGGGTCAATCTTCTCTTACATCTTTGAGGATGAAGAGTTGGATTTAGTGTCTCAGGATATTGAAAAACTTATAAAGTTATTAGCTTTAAATGGGCCTAAGGCAAGCGAAGTCTTAGGCCTATTTGTTTTCTTTAAGCAACATATTAATGCATTATTTATGAGTAGTTTTTCATTAGAAGAAAAAATAGATGAATACAATGAAATAACGAATATTTTTGACAACTTGTTATTAAAAATATTTGACATGTATGTGCAGTGTAGAGAAAAGATTTATGAGATAAGGGTCAATGAGATTAAACGGATGACCTTTCCATTATTAGAAAGAAGTGGCCTTATTGAAAGAATAGATATTAATAAAAATAATGGATTATAAGACATATGAGTTTTAAATATAGTTTTTTAATGTCACTAATTATTATCGTTGTATTAATAGTTATACCAATTATAGCAATTAATATTGGATTAAATTACTTATTTGGCATAATTTTGCCATATTTTTCACTTATCTTTTTTGTTTTTATGACAATTTTAAAAATAATTGACTGGGGTAAATCCCCTGTGCCATTTAAAATCCCAACCACTTGTGGACAGCAAAAATCACTAGATTGGATAAAGTATAACAAGTTAGAAGCGCCCTTTAATAAGAAAGACGTATTTTATCGTATGTTATTAGAGATTCTATTGTTTAGAAGCTTATTTAGAAATAATAAAGTATTTTTTTATAAAGATAAGACAAAATTGGCATATTTTTCTAGCAAGTGGCTTTGGTTATTTGCAATAATATTTCACTATTCCTTCTTGGTTGTAATAATAAGGCACTTGCGCTTTTTTACAAACCCTACGCCGACCTTTATTCACTTTCTTGAAAAGATAGATGGTTTTTTTGAGGTTGGTATACCTATTATATATATGAGTGGAGTGTTATTAGCAGTAGCATTATTATTTTTATTATTAAGGCGTATTATGATTAATAAGCTTCGCTATATATCATTGGTAAGTGATTATTTCCCACTCCTTTTAATATTGGCGATAGTAACTACAGGCATTATGATACGTTATTTTTATAGAATTGATGTAGTATCTATTAAAGAACTAACAATGGGGCTTGTGACATTAAATCCAGCTATGCCTGAAAACAATATTGGAGTGCTTTTCTATATCCATCTATTTTTAGTTTGTATATTATTTATTTATTTACCCTTTAGTAAAATTATGCATTTTATAGGTGTTTTTCTCTCTCCAACGAGAAATTTAGCAAATAATTCAAGAGTTAAACGTCATATAAATCCCTGGAACCCTGAAGTCAAATTACATACATATGAAGAATATGAAGATGAATTCAGGGAGAAAATGAAAAAAGCAGGTATACCTGTGGAAAAGGAGTGAGCTATGGACAATAAATATTGTCCTGAGAAAGAGAAACTTATTGATAGTATAGAATATAAGTTACCAAGAAAGGGGTGGTTTGATATAAAGCCTAAATTTACCCCTGGAACCTACTGTTTTCCAGCAAACCCTAAAAATTTAAAAATTCTTGATTTGCCAAATCCAAGGGATTGGTCTCCAACTGATGAGGATTGGAAACTTCCAGAAAATTGGAAAGATATTTTTTTAAGAGCCTTTGCAGATAAGCTAAAGAAATTTCGATCATTTAAACTGTTTATGGATATTTGTGTGCGCTGTGGGGCTTGTGCAGACAAGTGTCATTTTTTTATAGGCAGTGGTGATCCAAAAAATATGCCTGTTTTAAGAGCAGAACTTATTAGATCAATTTATAGAAGATACTTTACAATGGCAGGGAAATTATTCGGTCCTTTGGCTGGCGGCAGAGAATTAACTGAGGATGTTATAAAGGAGCTGTTTTATTATGCTTTTCATTGTACTGAGTGTAGAAGGTGCTCTATCTTTTGTCCATATGGTATTGATACAGCAGAAATCACTATAATTATAAGAGAGCTTTTACTTGAATTAGGTATACATGTAAATTGGACAATGGAGCCTGTTGCAAATTGCTATAGGGTAGGAAATCATTTAGGAATCCCTCCTGATACAATTAAACAGACCTTTGATTTTTTAACGGAGGATATTGAAGATATTACTGGTATAAAAATTGAGGTTCCAATAAATGTTAAAGGGGCTGACATCTTATTTGTGGCTCCAAGTGGTGATTATTTTGCAACAGAGGGAACATATACCTGTGAAGGATATCTATTATTGTTTGAATATCTAAAAAGGAAATATGGTTTTAGCTATACCTGGAGCACATACGCCTCAGAAGGTGGGAATTTTGGTCTTTTTGCCCATAATGAATTAATGAAAAGGCTTAATGCAAAAATTTATGCTGAGGCTAAGAGACTTGGCGTTAAATGGATTTTAGGTGGCGAATGCGGACATATGTGGAGGGTTATAAATCAATATATGGATACTATGAATGGACCTGCAGATTTCTTAGAAGAACCAGTAAGTCCAATAACTGGTACGAAGTTTACAAATGCAAGCAAGACAAAAATGGTTCATATTTGTGAGTTTACAGCTGATTTAATATACAATAATAAGCTAAAATTAGATCCTTCAAGAAACGATCACTTAAAAGTGACGTTTCATGATTCTTGCAATCCTTCAAGGGCTATGGGGCTTCTTGAAGAGCCTCGGTATATTTTAAAGAACGTATGTAATAATTTCTATGAGATGCCAGAAAATACAATAAAAGAAAAGACCTTTTGCTGTGCAGGTGGTGCAGGTGTTGGTACAGATGAATTTATGGAGATGAGGATGAGAGGTGGCTTACCCCGGGCTAACGCGGTAGATTATGTACACAGGATGTATGATGTTAATAGGCTTGCCTGTATTTGCGCAATTGATAGGGCTACATTAACAGCTCTTATGGAGTATTGGCTACCTTCTGTTAATGTGGGAGGAGTGCACGAATTAGTGGGTAACGCATTAGTCTTTGACGGTGAATCTGAGAGAGAGATTGATCTAAGAGGTGATGATTTAAAAGAACCTATTAAAGTGGGAAAAGATTAATATGCATGATAAAAAGAAAATAATAATTGGAATATTTGTTTTTGTTATAATTATATTTATACCTTTTTGGCTTAATATTAATGGCCAAAATAAAAAAGCTGAACCTAAATTAACAGAAAAAGCAAAAAAAGCTGAAAAATGCATTTTACCCACTAATGAAATGAGGAACTCACACCAGGTTTTATTAGTTGATTGGCGTGATATGGCTATTAGGGAAGGTAAGAGAGTCTATTATTCAGACTATACAAATAAAGAATATGAAATCTCCTTAGAGAATACTTGTATGGATTGTCATTCAAATAAAAAGGATTTTTGCGATGAATGCCATAATTATGCAGGTGTTACTGGAGGGATAAGTCCTAATTGTTGGAATTGCCATAATGAGCCAGAGGAGTAGTAAATGGATAAGATAGATAGAAGGATATTTTTAAAGATTGCATCCCTTTCTATTTTTGGTTTTTTTGCCCCTGGTTTTTTAGAGATTGTAAAACCAGAAGATTTTATAAATAGCAATAAACAAATTAATGCTAAAAAACTTACAGCAAAGAGATGGGCAATGGCAATAGATTTAGAGATTATTAATGATGATATAATAAAAAAGTGTATAAATAAGTGTCATATAAATCATAATGTTCCCGATCTAGGTGATGGAAAACACGAAATAAAATGGATTTGGCAGGAAAAATTTAATGTGCTTTTTAATGAAGATGTTATTGATAAATATAATATATCAAAATTATATGAAAATAAAAGTGTTCCAGTTTTGTGTAATCAGTGTGACAATCCACCATGCGTAAGAGTATGCCCTACACAGGCAACATTTAGCAGAGAAGATGGCATTGTTGTTATGGATATGCATAGGTGTATTGGGTGTCGTTTTTGTATGGCTGCTTGTCCTTATGGCTCAAGAAGTTTCAATTGGACAGATCCCAGGCCATTCATTGATAAAGTAAATAAAGATTATCCAACTAGAGAAAGAGGAGTTGTTGAAAAATGTGATTTTTGTATGGAGAGACTAGATAGAGGGAAATTGCCAATATGTGTTGAGGAATCAAAGGGCTCCATTATTTTTGGTGATATTGGTGATAAGAACAGTAAAATATATAAGGTATTATCTAGTCGTTTATCTTTAAGAAGAAAGGTGCATTTAGGAACAAGACCACAAGTATATTACTTAGTGTGAGGTTTATATGTTTGAAAAAGCATTAGTTGGAAGTAAAAAATATTATATATTAATTTTTATATTGCTAATAATTATTTCAATTTCACTAGCATTCTATATATATCAATTGAATGTGGGATTAATTATAACTGGTATGGGCAGGGATGTTTCTTGGGGCTTGTATATATCACAATTTACATATTTTGTGGGTATTGCAGCTGCAGCATTAATGGTTGTATTGCCCTGTTATTTACATAATTATAAGTTATTTGCAAGGATAACTGTATTAGGTGAATTTATGGCTGTAGCAGCTGTTATAATGTGCATGCTGTTTATCTTTGTCGATTTGGGGAAGCCTGACAGGGTTTTAAATGTTTTGCTACATCCAATGCCTAATTCAGTTATGTTTTGGGATATGATTGTTTTAAGTGTTTATCTGTTGTTAAATATTATTACTGGCTGGATGGTTTTACAATATGAAAAAAATGAGGTTAAACCGGCAACATGGGTGAAGGTGTTAATATATATAGCAATACCATGGGCACCTTTAATTCATACTGTAACGGCTTTTTTATATGCTGGATTACCAGGGAGAGGGTATTGGTTAACAGCTATAATGGCTCCAAGATTTCTTGCTTCTGCTTTTTGTGCAGGTCCTGCTTTACTCATCTTATTTGCATTAATTATAAGAAAATATAGCAAATTTGACCCTAAAGAAGAAGCTATTCAAACGCTTGCAAAAATTGCAACATATGCCTTAATAGCAAACGTATTTTTCTTTTTCTGTGAACTTTTTACTGTTATTTATAGCCAAATACCTGAACATTTAGAGCATTTCAAATTTTTAATAATAGGTTTAGATGGTAATTTTCAGTATGTATTTTTGATGTGGTTTTCAATAATGGCAATGATATTGGCCATTATTTTATTAGTTATACCAAAGTGTAGGAAAAATATTGCTGTTTTAACAATTACTTGTCTTCTTATCTTAGTTGGGACATGGATTGATAAAGGGTTGCTATTAATGATTGGTGGATTTGTTCCAAATCCTTTTGAAAAAATTATTATTTATTGGCCAACGTTTCCAGAGATTATAATAACAGTTGGTGTATGGGCTTTTGGCGCTTTAATATTAGTTTTACTATATAAGATTGCTATTTCTGTGAGGCGTGAAATTGAATTTTAGAGTGGTTTTTCAAAAGATGAGGTGATAGAAGGCTCTATATTTGTGAAGGCCGAAATTGTTAAATTGATTGCCTTACAAATTGAAGGTTTTGCTTATATAAAGCCTTAGATTTATTAAAATAGATATATGAAAGGTCAATATATTTCAGCTATTAAACGTAGTTCTGGTAAAACAACTCTCTCGATAGCAATTACTAGACTTTTAGTTGAAAGGGGACTTAAGGTTAAAACTTTTAAAAAGGGCCCTGATTTTATTGATCCCATGTGGTTAACAGCGGCTTCAAAGAGTCAATGCTTTAATTTAGATTTCTTTTTTCATAATAATATAAAAGAATATTTTTATAGAAAAATAGAAAATGCAGATTTTATAATTATTGAAAGTAATCATGGCCTTTTTGACGATATTGGGGTGAATGGGAAAAGAAGTAATGCATCACTTGCAAAGTTACTAGATTTGCCTGTTATATTGGTTGTAGATGTTAGTGAGTTTGGTAGATCAATTATCCCAGTAATACAAGGGGTAATTAATTTTGATAGAGAATTAAAGTTTTCAGGTATTGTTTTAAATAGGGTTAAAAGTAAAAGACATGAAACAAAACTTATTAATAATATAAGAAAATATATAAATATACAAATTATAGGGTCAGTGCCAGAAGATCCTAAGATAACAATAGAGCAAAGACATTTAGGTTTGAGTTCTTGTTTAACAAGTGATGAAATGAATAAGAAAATTGAACTGCTTTCAAATAGGATAAAACCTTTTGTTAGTATAGATAAAATTATATTATCTGCAAATAAAATTAAAAAATTTTACATACTTAAAGGTGGTGAAAAACTTCAATATAGGAACATAACCTATAAAAAGAAGGTTGGTATATGTTTTGATAGAGCCTTTAATTTTTACTATCCTGAAAACTTAAATAATATCATAAAGAGTGGTGGTAAACTTATTTATATTTCACCATTAAATGATTATGATATACCTGAAATTGATTGTCTATATATAGGTGGTGGTTTCCCTGAGAATTTTGCGAATATTTTAGAAAAAAATTATAAGTTCAAGGAGAAATTAAGATATCTTATTGAAAATGGGATGCCGCTTTATGCTGAATGTGGTGGATTAATATATTTAACAGACGAATTAATAATAGGTGATCAAAAGTACAAAATGTTAGGGGTTATTAAAGCTAGGGCAATATTTCAAAAAAAGCCCATTGCTCATGGTTATTCTCTATTGAAGAAAATCTCAAATAATATGAATAATCTACCAACTATATCAAAGGGGCATGAGTTCCATCATATTTATTTAGATGATTTCGAAGAAGATTATGATTATTTATATAAAGTTATAAGAGGAAAGGGTATTAAGGATGGATTCGATGGTATTATTTATAAAAATGTCATAGCAAGTTTTACTCATATATATGATAGCTCAAAATATGGGTCATTTTTTGAGCATTGGCTAAATTTTGATTATAACTTATCAAAATCATTTTAATTTTATTTATATAGAAATTCTTTTTTAGTAGATAAGATAATTGAATATAATATAAAAATCATACCAATAAATTGTAAAAGTTGTAATTTCTCATCAAAAATAAAATAAGCTAATATTGAAGCCCCGACAGGTTCACCAAGGATTGTAATAGCTACACTCTCAGTTGGCAAGTGTTTTAACACATAATTGAAACTAGTATGTCCTACTAGTTGTGGTATTAATGCTAATAATATAAGAAATATATAAGATTCAGGTTTGTAACCTGCAAATGGCATATTAAATGTAACAGAAATAAATAAAAGAAACAAGGCACTAAATGAATATGTTAAAATTATATATTCTAATGTTGATTGTCTAGTTCTTTGTATACCACCTATTAACAAATATAAGCTAGCCATAAATCCTCCAAATAAAGCCAAAAGATCACCTAATAGTATTTTTTGGTTTATCTTATAAAATAAATTGCTATCGCTTTGTGCTATAAATAATACACCAGTAAAAGATAAGATAATAGCTATTGTAATTTCTTTGGGGAGTTTTTTCTTAAGTATAAATTTAGAGATAATACCTAAAAAAATAGGACTTGTAGTAACCAAGACAACACTACTTGCAATATTTGTAAGTTTAATTGAAAGAAACCATGATACAAAATGAAGAGATAAAAATATCCCACTAGATAAACACATAATCACATTCTTTTTATTAATGAGTTTACCAAAATTAATCTTATTAAAGGGTGTAAATATAGCAAATAAAACTATAGAAGAGATAGTCATTCGGTATGTTGCAATAATTATAGAAGGGACGTCATGGCAGAATTTCGCAAAAATAGATGCTAACGATATAGATATTATGCCAATTATTAAACAAATGTAAACTTTTAATGACAAATATATTTTTATATTTTTTATTTAATTATAATTTTGCTATTATAAATAAAAAATAATTTAATAATTTTTTGTTCTAATATATCTTTAAGATATTTTTAAGCAAGAAGCTTAAGTTATTTAACCTCTTCGCTCAATTTATTTCTTACTTTTTCCATTAACTCTGGGTCATTATTTATAGCATTTCCTATTTTATTATATGTTTCAACATCTAAATTGTGTTTCTTTAAGATATCTGACATTTCTTTTTGTGCTTCCTTTTGATATTTCATCATATATTTTCTTTTTGTATTTTCAATTTCTTTTGCTGCTGATATAAAATTATCCAATGTTTCTTTATCTATATTTTCTGTTTTTTCCTGTTTATTTAGCTCTAAATTAGGATTTTGCAATTTTTGTTTTGATTGTCCATTTGTAATACCTAGATTAAACATAAAAATTGTTAAAATTACTGTACTTACTGTAAATACTTTCTTAAACATAACTACCTCCTGAAGATTAATTATTGTATCATATACTATAAATTAACAAATATTTAAAGGGTAAATTTAATTATTATATTTATTTTTAAAGCCCCTTTATTAAAAAGGGGCTTTATTTTTTATCTTTTTATTTACTGTTTATTTTATTTTGAACTTTTTTAAGTAATTGCGGGTTTCTACTGATTGCATTTACAATTTTGTTATAAGTCTGAATATCTAGATCATGTTTTTTTAAGACTCTTTCAATATCACTACGAGCTTCTTGTTGCATATCCATTGCTTGCTGTTTATCTTTGACATTTCTTGTTTGCTCAATATAATCTTCTTTTATTGATTGTAATTCTTTTGCTGCTGCTGCAAATTTGTCTAATAATTCATCGTCTAGTTTAATCTCTGGGGTTTCACTCTGCATTTTTTTAAGTTGTTCCATTTGTTTTTGCATCTCTTTGTTTTGGATTTGCTTATTTTCATTACCATTTGGTTGAATACCTTGGCTATACCCATTATTCGTTAAAATGAATAATAGTGCCAAAGCTGTTAACCCCAAAAGTTTTAATCTTCTAGTCATTCTTACCTCCTATTTAATTTGTTTTATTATTGATAGATTAAAATATAAAAAGTTCGCTATGATTAAAATTTATTAATAATTTTGATATAAGATTGATATAAAAATAAAAACATATTTACATTATTTTATATTTATTTTATATTCATCCAGTGAAAAGATTTTTAATAAATTTTATTTTAATAATTATATTAAAAAATTTTGTTTATGCCCAACATGTTAGCTTGCCACAAGTTAATCTAGGCTTAACTTGTATTTTAGATGGTGTTGCCTTTCCAGGCTTATTATTTGAACAATATGTTGAATACTATGAATCAGATAGATTAAATGATAATGATGGTGACAGTATAGCTGGTAAAAATAAACTAGATTCATTGGGTTTAGTAACACATTTAGCATACATTACAGATTATAAGATTTTGGGTGGATATTATGGTGCTGAAGTTGTTATTCCCCTTGTTTATTTAGATATTTATCAAAGTAGTGGTCCTAAGGGGGATGAATTTGGTATTGGCGATATTACCTTCACACCTTTACTCATTCAGTGGAGGGATAAGCTATTTAATAGGGATTATTTTCACCGTTTAGCAATAAGTGGAATCTTTCCAAGTGGTGATTATGATAAAAATAATAACGTAAATATTGGTTCACATCTTTATTCATTTAATCCATACTACTCATTTACATATTTTATAACCCCTAAATTAACTATAAGCTCTAGAATTCACTATCTATTAAACAGTAAAAATACCAAACCATTGAATTTGTATAATGCTGAAAATATAAAACCAGGCCGTGCAATACATTTTAACTATTCGTCTACCTATGAAATACTAAAAAATTTTA
Source organism: Deferribacterota bacterium (assembly GCA_034189185.1). Taxonomy (NCBI): domain Bacteria; kingdom Pseudomonadati; phylum Deferribacterota; species Deferribacterota bacterium. The sequence continues at coordinate 5,754 of JAXHVM010000031.1, read as the reverse complement.
GGGTTGGTATTTCTGGATATTATTTAAAGCAATTGAGTGACTCTGAGATTGATGGTAAAAACCAAAATAATTCAAGGGAAGAGGTTTTTAGTTTTGGACCTGCTTTATATTATATAACAAAGAATAATATTCAATTTCATTTTAATTATTTTCATGAATTTGTTTCTAAAAACAGGCCAAAAGGTGATAAATTTGTTTTTAGGATTGCTAAATCTTTCTAGTATTAAAAAAGCCTAGTTTCTTTTGTAGTTCAGCCCATGCTGTTAAAACTTTAGCTGCTTCGAAAAAATTCAACTTAGTAAAGATAACTATACTTTTAACTGAGTGTTTCCAATAAATAGGTGTTTATATTTTGATACAATCGTATTAACCTCAGTATTTATAAATTCATCAACTTGAGCTTTTGACCTACCAATAAAAGATGATGGGTTTAGTAATTTAATTATCTCATCTTTAGACAGGGGAATTTCTTTATTGCTAGATATATCTTCAATTAGGGTGTTTTCACCTCCATTTATTACATTATTCTTAGCTTTCATAGAAAGATCTCTAATTATTTGATGTATTTTTTGTCTATTAGCACCTTTATTAACTGATTCCATTAGAATGTTCTCAGTGGCCATAAAGGGTAATTCTTCATCAAGATGCTTTTTTATAATATATTTATTAACAACAATATTTTTTGTGATAACGTCTAAAATTAGGAGAATTGAATCGGCAGCCAAGAATGTTTCAGCTAGTACAACCCTTCTATTTGCTGAGTCATCTAAAGTTCTTTCTAGCCATTGCACAGAGTGGGTTAAATTACCATTTAAGCTATTTGTTATAATATATCTACTTAGCGAACATACCCGTTCGCTTTTCATAGGGTTCCTTTTGTAGGCCATTGCAGAAGAGCCAATTTGCTCAGTTTCAAAAGGTTCCTCTAATTCGCCAAAACTTTGAAGAATTCTAAGATCAGTTGCAAATTTATGTGCTGATTCAGCAATACCAGCAAGAATATTAAGTATCATTGTATCGATCTTTCTAGTGTAGGTTTGACCTGTTATTGTAAATACTTTATTAAATCCAACTTTTTGAGCAACTAATTTATCCAATGCCTTAACTTTCTCATGATCGCCATTAAACAATTTTAAAAAGGAGGCTTGTGATCCTGTTGTTCCCTTAACGCCTCTAAGCTTTAAGTTTTCTAAGAAATGCAAGATTTCTTTGAAATCTATTAAAAAGTCTTGTAACCAGAGAGCAGCTCTTTTTCCAACTGTTGTTGGTTGAGCTGGCTGTAAATGGGTAAATCCCAATGTTGGTAAATCTTTATATTCCTCGGCAAATTCTTTCAATTTATAAATAACATTAATTAATCTTTTTAATATAAGATTAGCTGCATCTTTTATGATAATAATATCTGTATTATCGCCAACATAAGCACTAGTAGCCCCCAAATGAATAATAGGAGCAGCCTTAGGCGCTACTTTGGCAAAAGTGTAGATATGGGCCATAACATCATGTTTGAATTTATTTTCCATCTTTTTTGCATAATCAAAATCTATGTTATCAATATTATCTTTCATTTCTTTAATCTGTTCATCAGTTATATTTAACCCCAATTCTTTCTCGCTTTCTGCAAGGGCAATCCATAATTTTCGCCACGTGATAAACTTATTATATGGTGAAAAAAGATATATCATTTCTTGTGATGCATATCTAGTAGTAAATGGGCTTTTATAACTCTTACACATTTTCTCCTCTTTTTAAGATATTTTTCTTGACCATTCTTTAGCTTTTTCAATAGCTTTTGTTTCATCTATTGTTTTAATGGAGCCATTTAACATTAAAGGTCTTCCATTGACAAATAGGTCAGTAATATCACTTGATTTTGCTGAATAAACCAAATGAGATAAGATATTGTATATAGGGTTTGCATGGGGGGCTTTTAGGGATAAAATAAAAAAATCTGCAGATTTACCCTCTTTAAGTATCCCTGTATTATCTAATGATAGAGCACGAGCAGCATTTTTTGTTGACATATTAAATACCTCTTTAGCACTAACAATAGTGGGATCTAAATTTATACCTTTGTGGATTTTTGCAACAGTTGAAATCTCTGTGAGCATATCTAAATCATTATTACTTGCTGCACCATCTGTGCCAATAGTTATATTTGCGCCAGCATCTAAAAGCTCTTTTATTGGTGCAATGCCACTTGCAAGCTTTAGATTGCTTTCGATACAATGTGAAATATTTGCATTTTTTTTGCCCATTAATTCAATATCCTTTTTTGTTAGATGTACGCAATGAGCTGATATAGATTTTTTATCAAAAAATCCTAATTCATTCGCTAGTTCTACTGGTGTTTTGCCATACCTTTTTTCTAGCTCATTAATTTCCCACTTGGTTTCAGCAATGTGGGTATGCAAGAGTAGATCAAATTTCTCAGCTAAACTTATACATCTTTTAAATGTTTTGGGGCTTACAGTGTATAAGGAATGGGGGCATATTGCAACATTTAATGAAGGTGATTTTGCTATTTTTTCAATTAAAGATTCCACCGTATTTAAATAACTGTCTGCATTATCAGCAAATTTTGTTGGAAGATCTAAAACACTGACACCAAGAATACCTCTTAAACCACTTTCCTCTAAAACACCGGCAATTGTTTCTGAAAAGAAATACATATCATTTACAGTTGTTGTACCTGAGCGGATTAATTCACAAGCTCCTAATGTAGTAGCATCTTTTATGAATTCTTTAGATAACCATTTGCTTTCAGCAGGCCATATATAATTATTTAACCATTTTGTTAAAGGCAGATCATCAGCTAATCCCCTAAATAAGACCATAGGTAGGTGTGTATGAGTATTTATAAAACCAGGAAATATAGCTGAACCTTCTCTTTTTATAATAGTAAAGTCATTTTTTGGAATTTTACTTATGCCTATAATTTTGCCATCTTCTACATTCAGATATTTATCCTTTATTATTTTGTCATCGTAATAAATATATGTAGCAAAAATTGAATATTTTTCAGCCATTCTCTAAAATATCCAATATTTGAATAGGTTTTTTTACTCTATAATGTGGTTTATAATTATTCAATTTGCCATATCCATACTCACAAAAACATGTTTTCGATTCTGATTTTAGACCTGCTTCAATATCTGTATAATTATCACCTATTACTAGGGTATCATTTTTATTAATAGCGAATCTTTTTTGTATTTCTAATATAGGATAGGGTGAAGGTTTTTTATGGACAAAGGAATCTCCCCCGAAATAGTCATCAATGTATCTATTTAAATTTAAATTCTTCATTATCATATCTGTAAATTCATACAATTTATTTGATAATATTATTTTAATAATATTTGTATTTTCTAAATATTTTAGAACTTTATCAAAACCATCAATTGTCTTGGTTTTATTTGTTAAATTTTTCCTATACACATTTTTAAAATGTTCAACAATTTCAGCTTCTTTTTTCTTAAATTCATCTTCCCCAAAAGCTTTTTTTAAAAGCATATGCACACCGTCACCTATTAATGATTTAGTTTTTTTAACTTCTATGACTGGTAAATTGAAGTGAAGAAGTGTCTCGTTAAGACTGTAATGAATATCAAGCAGTGAATCAATTACTGTTCCATCTAAGTCGAATATAACCAATCTATACATTTATCTAATTATATACATATATAAAAATTAGTAAATAATATAATTATTAAAAAAATATTGAAAAAATATAAGACTAAGCTTATTATATAACCATTGCCCGGCCATTCAAAAGCTTCTTCCCTCCTCCCCTTAGAAGCGTTGGCCGGGATTTTTTATGAGCATATTTTCTGAAAATTAAAGTAGTACTTTAGAATATTTTAAAATGAGTGCTGGCCCCTATATAGGGACCAGCTATCTATATATAAAAGGAGGGGGAGGAGGGTATCTTAATTGTAAAATAATAATTTAATATTGTCAATAAAAATATTTATATATCATAAAGTTGTCCGATTAATGATAACTATTTGTTAAAGTTATTATATATTCATAATTAAACTTAAGACAAACTTGAAAAATTACTTTTTTTCTAAGAAATATTATTTAATAATAAAATGACATATTTTAGCAAAAATCTATACATGCTTGATAAAAAAGTATAAAAACTAGTATAATTCAGTAAAATGAATGATAGCTTTATTTTATAAATAATCTTTATATTGTAATGGATATCTACATATTTTTTATAAACTCATATTTATTTATTTTTTTAAATGAAACTATTTTTTATACATTAATTTCTCTATTTATAGTTGAAAGAGTAATATCATTATGGGATATAAATGATCCTGAAAAGAAACAATATTTTCTATATATTCCATTAATTCTACCCCCATTATCTTTTTTCTTTTATGAGCTTTTTGCCCCATTTAGAAGATATGTTAGTTTTAGGGAATTTATAATACTTGATATTAATAGTATATTATTCTTTAAAATTTTAAACTTTTATCCTTTTTTTTACTTATTCTTATTATTAATTATCATATCAACATTGGTTTTTATTATACAAGAGATAATTCCACTATTTTATTACAAAGTAAATAAAATAGAAGATGAACATGATTTAAAGACAAATTCATATAAAAATAATGATATAATCGAAAATATACTAAAAGAATTAAATATTAATAACATTGAAATTGAGATTTTGGAAGATTCTAATATCGTTATCTTTTCTATAGCAGGAGATAAAGATAAGATAATACTCTCTAAAGCAGTAATTTCATTACTTAATAGTGAGGAATTGAAAGCTGTGATTGCTCATGAATTAGCACATATTAAAAGAAATAAAAGCTATATTTTAATATTATTATATATATTTAGGGCTTTACAATTTTACAATCCTATCTCTCTTATTTTATTTAGGCGTATAGTTAATATTGAAGAGATGTTATGTGATAAGCTTGCTTTAAAAAAAATAGATAATCCTAAGGTTTTAGCAAAGGCTTTATATAAGTTATTTATAAAATATGGTGAATTTGATGATGATTTTGAAAGAAAAAAAATTCTAGCAAGGATTAAATTTTTAAGATTTAATAGCTGGAATAAGGTAAGATTCTTTCATGTTAAAATATTTTTTGCTATAATATTAATATTATTGATTAACTTATTTGTAATATAAAACTTGAAATGACAAGAATAATTAATTTAATAGTCTATATATTATTATTAATTTTGATTTTCATTCTTATAAATAATATTAGCCCTTCAAAATCAGGCTCTTTTAAAAGATACGATAGTATAGATAAAGTTAAAAGAGCACTAGAAATAAATAATTTATATATACCACATTATTTCCCCTCCAACATAGTATGGCCACCTGCTAAGATTTATGCACAAATAAATCCATTTAAATGTATTGTAACAGAATTTATTAACAAAGAAGGTACCGTTGTTTTAGAAATAATTCAATCATATAACAAAGATTTTGAATATAATAGTAATATCAAAATTAATAATATCTTAGAAGAATCAACGATAGAGATTAATGGTAATAGTGCAAAAATTTACTCAGGTTTTTGTAAAGAAAGGGAATATTGTAGCAAGATTGACATACTTATAAATGATACAAAACTCACTTTTATTGGTAGATTTCAAATTCAAGAACTACTTAGAATAACAAAAAGTATATTTAGGAAATAATAACTAAGAAAATAGGAAGTTATTCCAATTTATTTATATGCTAATAACACCTATTATATAATTAGAAAT
>JAXHVM010000030.1 GCA_034189185.1 Deferribacterota bacterium | reverse complement strand
TTTTATTATTAAGCTTTCTATTTTTACCCTGTGAGATAAGTTTTTCTATCTCACAGGGTGAATATAAATATAAAAAAATATGATTTTTGAAGGTTTTATAGATGTGTTTAAAATTATGGATATAGGGTGTATTTGATATATTTGCGCTAGTTGCTGTAATTGGGGTATTTACTTTATCTAATGCATTTATTATCCAATCAGAATCCGGTAATCTTAATGCTATTTTACCCTCTTCGGTATACATATTATTGATATGCTTATTAGCTCTAAATATTAAAGTATATGGGCCAGGCCAAAGCTTTTTAATAATTTTGTATTGAATATCTGAGATATTAACAACTAATTGCTTTAATTGATTAATAGAGCCTATAAGTATAGGAAATGCCTTTTTTGTATTCCTAAATTTTATACTAAATATAAATTTATTAGCCTCAATATTATAGATTGAGGCCCCAATTCCGTATATAGTATCTGACGGGAAGATGATCGGTTTTTTAATATCATTAGAGAATCTTAAAGTCCTTTCAAGATTTTCTGCATTTGCTTTTAAGAGTAACAACACTTAGAGATCTAGGTTTTTAAGTGTATCAAAATGATCTATTTCAACTTTTTTAGCTAGTTCTAATTTATATGATTTCAGTTTTTCCTTTAAGGAATCATCTTTTAAGGATAGGATTTGAATAGCAAATATTGCTGCATTCTTTGCCCCTTGTTTACCTATTGACATTGTAGCAACTGGTACTCCAGCAGGCATTTGAACCATTGATAATAGTGCATCAAGCCCCATAAGAGATGTAGAATTAATAGGGACAGCAATAACTGGAATTGAGACATAGGAGGCAACTACACCAGCTAAATGTGCTGCTGCCCCTGCTATTGCAATAATTACCTCTATATTTTCTTTACTAACAGTATCAATAGCCCATTTGTGGGTTCTCTCAGGTGATCTGTGAGCAGAAGAGATAATAAGGTTATATTTAACATTAAAATTCTTCAATATCTTTATAGTTTCCTTTGCAAAATCTATATCGGATTTACTCCCAAGTATTATACCAACCTTCAAAGATCACCTCCTTACTGGTGTTAACATACAAGACCATTTAAAATTTTTGTTTTTATATCTAAATTATAAGTTTTTAAAACCTCTATTACTATTGAAATTATTTTAAACATATTTCAAGCCTTTATAACCAATATCGTCTCTGTAATATGCACCATTGAAATGTATTTTCTTAACAGCCCCATAGGCTTTTTCTATAGCATCTTTTAGTTTTTTTCCTTTAGCTGTTACTGTTAATACCCTACCGCCATTAGTTAGTATTTTTCCATCTTTTAATATTGTTCCTGAGTGAAATATCTTTACATCCCTTTTATTCTCGAATTCTTCTAAACCTGTAATCTCAAAACCTTTCTCATATTTAGCAGGATAACCTTTAGAAGTCATTACGACACATGTAGCACAATCATCTGACCAATTTATTTTGATTTTATCCAATTCATTATTATGATATGCTTCTAATATCTCTAAAAAGTCACTATTTAACCTCATTAGTATAGGTTGTGCCTCTGGATCGCCTAATCTACAATTAAATTCTAATACTTTTGGCCCCTTTTCTGTTACCATTAAACCTGCATATATAAAGCCTTTATACTCTATTCCCATTTTTTTCAATTCGTTGATAGTTGGTTTAATAATATATTCAGTGGTGTAATTAAAGTTTTTATCATCTAAAATTGGGGCAGGTGAATAAGCACCCATCCCACCAGTATTTGGACCCTTATCTCCATTAAGCAATTGTTTGTGATCCTGACTAGAAGCAAGGGGTAATATATTTTTACCATCAACTAAGGCTATATAAGAAGCTTCCTCTCCTGTTAAATAATCTTCTATTATTACACTTGGATTTTTATCATTAAATCTATTTTCAATAAATATAGAATATAGATATTCTTCGGCTTCTTTTTTGTTAGCTGCTATTAATACTCCTTTACCTGCTGCCAAACCATTATATTTTATAACAATAGGAAAGTTTGACATTTTCATATATTGAATGGAAGAATTGTAATTGTAAAAATTCTTATATTTTGCTGTAGGTACATCTGCTTTTTCCATAACTTGTTTAGCAAAAATTTTACTAGATTCAATTTGAGCAGCTTCTTTGCTTGGGCCTAATATATTTAGATTTTTTTCATTAAAATAGTCAACAATTCCTTTAGAGAGTGGTAATTCTGGGCCAACAATAGTAAATTTAACATCATTTTTATTGGCAAAATCTGCAAGGCTTTTAAAATCTTCTTGTGAGATGTTTATATTTTTACATTTTTTCTCAATTTGTGTTCCACCATTCCCTGGTGCAACATACACAGTTTTTACATATTTGCTTTGGGCTAGAGAATATGCAATAGCATGTTCTCTACCACCTGAACCAATGACAAAAATATTCATTTAGCAAACCTTCAATTTAATTAATTTATTAATTTAATGTTTAAAGTGTCTTATACGGGTAAATACCATTGCTATATTATGTTCATTTGCAGCTTCTACCGACTCTTTGTCACGAATTGATCCACCTGGTTGTATAATAGCTGATATTCCATGTTTTGCAGCCTCATCAACACAATCCCTGAAAGGGAAAAATGCATCAGAAGCCATAACAGTACCGTTTAAATCTTTTGATGCTTTGTTTATTGCTATTTTAAGTGAATCAATGCGGCTCATTTGGCCTGCGCCAACGCCTATTAAACTGTTCTTATCAGTAATAGTAATTGCATTGGATTTTACATGTTTTACTATCTTCCAAGCAAATATTAAAGCATCTAACTCATCATTTGTTGCTTTTCTGTTTGTGGGAAACTCAAGTTTATTTTTATCTAGAATTTGTGTATTTTTATCTTGTAATAGGTAAGCACCAGTAACATTTTTTACTTCTAACTCACCATTTGTTTTGTTTGCATTCTCTGAATGATTAACAATAAGTCTTAAATTTTTTTTCTTTTGCAGTATTTGTAAAGCTTTATCACTAAAATTTGGAGCAATAATTACCTCAAAAAATATTTTTGACATTGCTTCAGCAACATTTTCATCTACAGTTTTATTAAAACAAACTATTCCACCAAAGGCACTTAAGCTATCTCCTTCAAAAGCCTTATTAAATGCATCTAATGTAGTTCTACCTATAGCTGCACCACATGGGTTTGTATGTTTGATGATAGCACAGAAATTATCCCCATTAAAATCATTTGCTAGATTTATAGCTGCGTCAATATCTACTAAATTATTATATGATAGCTTCTTTCCATGGAGTTGTTTTAGATTATGTAAGCCACTATTACCTACAAAGGAGCTGTTTTCGTAGAGTGCTGCTTCTTGATGTGGATTTTCTCCATATCTTAAGATATCTAATCTTTTTGCAGGAAGTGTCAAATATTGAGGAAATTTATTATTTATATTTTGCCAAATGTTAGTATTTAATTTTAATACATCAAATGCGTTAGAGAAGTACTTTGCAATAATACTGTCATAGTATGATATAAATGAAAAAGCTTTTATTGCAAGAAGTAACCTAGTATTATAACTTAGATCATTATTAGTATCTAATTCCTCAATAACCTTTGGATAATCCTTTGGATCTATAACTACAATCACATCTTTAAAATTTTTTGCTGCAGCCCTAACTAGGGTTGGTCCCCCAATATCAATATACTCTATATCTTTTTCAATCTTTCTATTGTCCTCTTGTAAGAAATCTTTGCTAAAGGGATATAGATTTACTACAACAAGGTCTATATTCTTAGCGTTAAATTCCTTTAAATCATCAATATGTTTCTTATTTTCCCTTTTATAGAGGATGCCAGCAAATATTTTAGGGTGTAGTGTTTTAACCCGACCATCTAGAATTTCTGGTGATCCTGTAAAATCACTTATTTTTGTAGTATTTATACTGTTTTCCTCTAAGAGTTTAGCTGTTCCCCCAGTTGAGATTATCTCTACATTATTAGAACTTAAATATTTAGCAAAATCTATAATACCACTTTTATCAGATACGCTTATTAAAGCTCTTTTAACTTTTAATGCTTTCATAATTTTTAGCCTCTCTTAAAAATATAAAATCAATTAATAGTATTATAATACCAATTGTAATTGAGCTATCTGCTATATTAAAAGCAGGATAGTGCCAATTGTGTATATGAAAATCTATGAAATCTATAACCTTACCAATCCTTATCCTATCAATTAGGTTACCTGTAGCCCCTGCTAAAATCATTATATACCCATATTTAGCTATTATTCTATTATAATCTTTATATAAAAAGTATAAAAGAGTAAAAATTATAATAATATAAATGGCTATAAATATAAACCTCAATTCTTTAAAATTTAAATTAGCTAAAAGACCAAAGGCAACACCTTTATTTTGTATATGTGTTATATTTAGAGTTTTAAATACTTCAATTGAAGAATATAAAGGTAGAATGTTTTCTATAATAATCTTCGTATATTGATCTAAAAAGACCAATATTAAATATATAACAAATAGTATAACTTTATTTCGCATTTAATACATTAAAACATCTTGAGCAAAGGTTATCTTCATTAACAGTATCTGAATGATTCCAACATCTCTCACATTTTGGCGCTTTAGAGGCATTTACTTTTATAATTCTTTCATTAGTATTTGAATATATAACGGATGCTTTAGAAACCAAGAAAATACGCTCCAAAGTTTCATCAATATTTAGAAATTTTTCATATTCTTTGCCTATTTGTAATTCAATTTCTGCGTCAAGGGAATGTCCAATTATCTTATTTTTTCTGGCTTCTTCGAGGTGTTTATTAACTTCATCCTTTAAGGTTAATATAAACTCAACTTTTTCTAATAGCTCATTATCAATATATGATTCAATTTTAGGAAAAGTCTCTAAAAATACTGAGGTTTTTTTATTTTTAAAGTTTGGCAAATATTCCCACAATTCTTCAGCTGTAAAAGATAAGATTGGTGATATTAATATACAAAATTCTTTTATTATTGTGAAAATAGCAGTTTGTGCAGATTTTCTTTTAAGGGAATTACTGCTTTCACAGTATAATCTATCCTTTAGGACATCGATATAAAAGGATGATAAGCTGTTTATACAAAAGTTTAACAATGTGTGATAGAAAATGTGAAATTGATATTCATCAAAAGCATTGTATATTCTTTTTTTAATATTTTGCCATTTTATGAGTATATATCTATCTAATTCTAACATATCTTTAAAGGAAACATAATCATTATCGGGATTAAAATCGTAGATGTTGCCAAGCATATACCTTGCTGTGTTTCTTATCTTTCTGTAGGATTCAACTAATCTCTGCAATATATCTTGTGAGAGTCTTATATCTTCTGAATAATCTTCAGCTGAAACCCAAAGCCTTAATATTTCAGCTCCATGCTTATCTACAATATCAAAAGGAGTTATTACATTCCCATATGATTTAGACATTTTTCTTCCCTTTCCATCTACAACAAAGCCATGGGTTAATACTTCTTTGTAGGGGGCTTTGCCTCTTGTGCCTACACTTTCTAATAAAGATGAATGAAACCATCCCCTATGTTGGTCGCTACCTTCTAAATACATATTTGCAGGCCAATTAAGTTCTTTTCTATTCTCGCATACTGCTGCATGGGAGGAGCCAGAATCAAACCAAACATCTAGTATGTCATCTTCTTTTCTAAAGTCTCTTGAGCCACAATTAGTACACTTAACATCTTTATCGGTAAATGTTTCAATAGGGTATTCAAACCAAGCATCGGCACCTTCCCGCTGAAATAGTTCTACCACTTTATCTTGTAAATTTTTATCTGTATAATAATGGCCACATTTTTTGCATATTAGTACTGCAATAGGTACACCCCATGATCTCTGTCTTGAAATACACCAATCAGGCCTGTTTTCGATCATTGAATATATCCTTTGCATACCCCATGAGGGTATCCATTTTACCTTTCTTATCTCATCCAATGCTCTTTTTCTTAGATCGTTTGCGTTCATTGATATAAACCATTGGGGTGTTGCTCTATATATTACTGGTTTTTTACATCTCCAACAATGGGGGTATTGATGTTCTATTGTGTGAGAAAAAACCAAGGATCTATTTTCATCAATATATTCTAAAATATCATTATTAGCCTCAAATACATTTATTCCTCCAAAGAGCTCCAGTTCTTTATTAAAATTGCCATAGTCATCTACTGGGTTATAGGCCTCTAAATTGTATTTTAAACCGATGATGTAATCCTCTAAACCATGCCCAGGTGCAGTGTGTACAAGGCCTGTGCCCTGATCTTTTGTTACGTGGTCTGCTAAGATCAATTTTGATTTCCTATTATAAAAAGGATGTATTGCCTCAAGATTTTCTAGTTGTTTGCCATTTACTATTTTTTCAATCTTGTATTCTTTTACCCCAAACTGATTTACTATATTTTTGGCTAGCTCCTCCTCAATTACCAATATGGTGTTATTGTCTAAGTTCTTATTATTTGTTTTTAATATGTTGATAAAGGCATAGTTAAAATTAGGGTGTACTGCTATTGCTAAATTAGCTGGTAAAGTCCATGGCGTTGTTGTCCATATAACAAAATATATTTTTTTATTCTTATCAATATTTAATTTTTCATTTGTATCCAGATCTGCCTCAAATTTAACAAAAATTGAGGGTGATTTATGATTATAATATTCAACCTCAGCTTCAGCTAATGCGGTTACACAACTTGCACACCAATATACAGGTTTTGAACTTCTTATAACACCTTTATTCTCGAAAAATTTATACAATTCCCTTACTATTATTGATTCGTATGTATAATCCATTGTAATATATGGATTATACCAATCACCAAAGACCCCTAATCTTATAAATTCTTTTCTTTGTATATCAATATATTTTTCAGCATAGTCTCTACATTTTTTTCTAATTTCTGCTTTTGATAGGGAAGATTTTTTACTGCCTAACTGTTTATCAACTTGATGTTCAATTGGTAATCCATGACAATCCCAACCTGGTATGTAGGGCGAATAATAACCTTCTAATAATTTAATCTTAACTATTATATCCTTTAATATTTTGTTTAGGGCATGCCCCATATGAATATGTCCATTTGCATAGGGAGGTCCGTCGTGTAGAATATATTTTTTCGACTCATCTCTTTCATTTAAAATTTTGGAGTATATATCTAAATTTTGCCACCACTTTATCCTTTCAGGCTCTTTTTGCGTTAATTTTGCTTTCATTGGAAAATCTGTTTTTGGTAAATTAAGCGTATCTTTATACAGCATCTATCCCTCACACTTATTAATGTAGAAATATATTTTTAATTAAGCTATTTAGCACTTTATTGAATATATATCAAGTGCTTTCACTTGTTAACTAAATTCAACAAAGTAAAGAAACTTTGATTTTGTAATTTTAAAAGCAAAGTACTTTTCATATATTTTTTATTTTATATATTTATATTATTATGATTACTAATGATGAGATAGCAAATATACTGAAAGAATATGTTGTCCTTTTAAAATTAGAAAATAAGGACCCCTTTAAAATTAGGGCTTATGAAAGGGCTATTAATAATATTATAAATTTGCAAGAAAATATAGCTGAATATTATAATGAAAATAAAAAATTAATAAATATCGATGGGGTAGGTAAGAATATAGCTGGTAAGATTATATCAATAATAGAGAATAATAGCTTTGAAGAACTAGAAGCTTTGAGATCGAAATACCCCCAAAGTTTATATGAATTATTTAAAATTCCGTCACTTGGAGTTAAGAAAATAGCTAGATTATATAAAGAGTTAGGGATAGATAACATTAATGAATTAGAATATGCATGTAAAGAAAATAGATTATTGAAATTAAATGGTTTTGGGAAAAAAATGCAAGATAACATATTAGAAGGTATAAAAATAGCTAAGCAGTTTGCAGGAAGATTACTATGGGCAGATGTAGAGCACTTGGCAATTTATTTAAAAGAAAAGATTCAATCCTGTGAAATTGTTGAAAAACTAGATGTAGCCGGTAGTTTTAGAAGGAAACTTGAAACAGTCAAGGATTTGTATATTGTAGTTTTGCTTAAAAATGACAGTGATAATGCACGCATACTATTTTTGGAATTATTAAGTAATTTAAATAATGTTAAAATAAATGATAGGCAAGAAAAGAAAATAGCAATTACAATTAATAATTTTCCAGTTAATATTATAATAGCAGAAAGTGATAATTATATAAATATGTTGCACTATTTGACTGGTAATAAGGATCATATAGAAAAGTTAAGAGTAATAGCTGATAAAAAAGGTTATAAGCTAAATGAATACGGTTTGTTTGAAGGTAGCAAAAAAATTGAAATAACAAGTGAAGAAGAAATCTATAGAAAACTTGATCTTCCATATATTATACCAGAATTAAGAGAGGGTTTATTTGAATTTGAAAATAAAGTTGATAGAGATATTCTAATTAATATAGTTGATATTAAAGGTATTCTGCATATTCATAGTAGTTATTCTGACGGTCTAAATTCTTTAGAGGAGATTGTAGAGGAGTCTAGAAAAATCGGTTTTAAGTATATAGGCATAAGTGATCACTCAAAAAGTGCATATTACGCTGGGGGGTTAAAAGAAGATGAGATTATAAAACAAGCTGAAGAAATAAAGAGGTTAAATTCAAGATATAACGATATTAAAATATTACATGGTATAGAATCAGATATTAGAGCTGATGGTTCTCTTGACTATGATGATGATATATTAGAAAAACTTGATTTTGTTATAGCAAGTGTACACTCAAATTTTAATATGAGTAAATCCCAGATGACAGAGAGGATTTCCAAGGCTATTAGAAATCCCTATTCTACAATTTTAGGGCATATGACAAGCAGACTACTGTTATCAAGACAGCCCTATGAGCTAGATATAGAAAAGATAATTGAGGAAGCATCAAAGAATAGGGTAATAATTGAACTAAATGCAAACCCACAGAGATTAGATATAGATTGGCGTTATATACCCTACGCAATTAATAGAGATGTTATGATTTCCATTAATCCAGATGCGCACAACATTAATGGACTTAATGATTATAGATATGGTGTTTATATTGGTAGAAAAGGTTTGCTTGCTAAAGAGTTAACATTAAATACTAAACTAGTGGATGAAATATTAAATATATTTAAAAGTATTAAGGAATATAAATTATTAAAATAACTTTTTTTAGGAAAAAGGTTATATTTTTTTTAGAGGCATTTAAAGCCGTTCGTTGTTACAAACTGCGCACCTATCTTTCTATTTTAAGCATTGGCTTGGGTATAATTGGGGTTACTTTAGTTGCAGGCTCAATTAATGGCACAAAGAATAAGATATACAGCTTATTAAGTCAATTTGGATCAGATTCAATGTTGATTATTGGCGGAAGTAGAACTATTGGTATATTTAAAAGGCAGAAAACTTTAACATTTAATGATGCTGTTGCTATAAAAAATTCTTTTCCAGATGCATATATATCTGTCCCTATGAGCTCTGTAAGTGATATATACGCTAAAAATGGGGATAATTATACACAAACAAGAATTATAGGCTCCACAGAGAATTATGCCTTAGCCTGGAATTCTGATATCAATAATGGGCGTGATATTAGCGAGGTTGACGTTAAATACTACAAAAAAATTTGTTTGATAGGTTCCTATACGAAAGAAAGGCTGTTTGGGGAATTACCGGCTATAGATAGATATATATTAGTTGGTAACTTCTATTGTAAAGTTGTTGGGGTGTTATCTGAGAAGGGTGTTTCAAGTCATGGTCACAATATAAATGATAGGATAATAATTCCTATAACTACACTAGCTCGTTTTATAACAGATGAGTATACCTATGTAAATGCCATAAGGGTTAGATTTGATAATCCTTCTACACTTGTTCAAAAGCAGAAATCTCTAGAGAATTTCCTACGTATGAGAAAAGGCGATAATAATTTTACAAAAGATTCAGAAGATAGTGGTTTTTTTATTATTAGTCCTCATGAAATCCTGAAATTTTTTATAGCTATCTCTGGTTCTCTCATATTATTTTTAACAATAATCACATTATTATCTACTGCTACTGGAGGCTTTGTTGTTGCTAATCTATTTTTAGCCTCAACTAGGCAAAGAATAAATGAGATTGGCATTAGAAGAGCTTTTGGAGCAAAAAAAAGCGAAATCTTTATACAATTTCTATATGAATTTATTATTTTGTCGATACTTGGTGGTATAGTAGGTTTTATTCTTGGAGTAGTATTTTCTGTCTTTTTAAAAACCTCTGGTTTTTTTGAAATAGATTTATCACCTCTCATCTTTATAATTGCACTTGTTTCTTCAATAATTATTGCTTTAATTTTTGGCTATGCGCCTGCTAAAAAGGCTTCAAATATGAACCCCATTGAAGCAATAAGGACAGAATGAGAAAATTAATAATAACATTAAAGATAGTAACAAATGTATTAAGAAGCTATAAAGGGCGAGCTATACTTGCTATAATTGGGATATTTTTGGGGAGTCTTTCTTTAACATTGGTATTTAATATCTTACTTTCAATTAAACAAAATGTATTAAATGAAGTGGAGAAATTTGGTGATAGAATAATCACTGTAGTGGCAGGAGAAGTTGTAAGGGCAGGTAGAGATAAAAGCATAGATACAGCAAAAACAATGACATTAAATGATGTAAACCTTTTAAAAAATCAAGTAATTGATATTTTAGATATAAGTCCCTATATAAAAAGATCTATCACAGTTAGATATAAAGAGGCATTCATTACCACAAACCTAATTGCAACTAGCCATAATTATTTTAAAATGAGGAAATTAGAGCTAAAGGAGGGTATGTTTTTTAATAAGGAAGATACTCAAGATCAAAGAAAGGTTGTGGTTTTAGGCTCTGAGATAGATGAAAAGATAGATAATAAAACTAGCTTAATAAACAACAAGTTAGTTATTAAAAATTCTGTGTTTAATATAAATGGAGTAATAAAAGAAAAAGGCACTGATATCAATGGAAATAACTTAGATGATGTTGTTTTTGTGCCTATAACAACATACATGAATCGTTTGGATGATATTGATTATATTGATTATATTGATGGAATGGAGATGAAGATAACTAGTTGGGAAAAATTTCCTGACATTGAAAAATCCATAAAAGCATTATTGAGAGAAAGTCATGGCCTTGATAAGGATATGGAAGACGATTTTACAATAATTAATCCAATAGATGCAAGAAGGCTTAGGAGTGATGTTGTTAGTTTAGTTGATTCCTTGGGCAAAATAACGTCTGTTATATCCTTTTTGATAGGTGGGTTAGGTATTTTTTCTATAATGTTATTAATAGTTGGATTAAGAAGATATGAAATTGGCATCAAAAGAGCAGTGGGAGCAAAAAAGAGGGATATTTTTCTACAATTTATCTATGAATCAACCTTTATTACGGTTTCCGGGACAATTGTTGGTATTATTTTTGGTATTTCTATATCTTTAGTAATATTTAGTATTGCAAGTTTACCGGCTATAATATCAACTAAAGGTATATTATTTTCTTTTCTCTCATGCATATTTATAGGTTTTTTTTCTGGTGTTTACCCCGCATATATTGCTGCTCGTTTAAAGCCAATTGATATTATAAGATAATTTTACATATTTTTATAATTAAGTAAAAAAAATACTATTGACAACCTAATGTTTTTAAGTATTTTTATGAATAATTCTAATTAAAATAAGAAAAAATAAAATACAAGGGGTTTAGATGGAGAGATTATACCCAATATATATAAACAAGAAAAGTCCTTGTTATTCCAAAGATCATATAGGTAATACTGGTTGTCCTGCTAGAAACGACATCCCTAGATTTTTACATCTAATAAAACTAAAGCGCTTTAGCGATGCCTTTTATGTCTTAAAAGAGACAAATCCTTTTTCAGCTGGTTGTGGGAGATTTTGTGACCACCCATGTGAAACTGCTTGTAACAGGGCTAAATTTGACGAACCAGTTGATATTAAAGCTTTGGAGCGTTTTATTGCTGATTGGGGTTATAAAAATGGATTAACTCCTATTAAAAAAAGAAGTCGTAATAATAAGCAAATTGCGATAATAGGATCTGGTCCATCTGGCTTATCTTGTGCATATTTTTTAGCGATCAATGGCTATAACACTGTTGTTTATGAAAAACATAAAGAGGCAGGAGGATTATTAACTGAGGGTATACCTACATATAGATACCCAAGGGAGATATTCTATAAAGAGCTAGAATTTATTAAGAAAGCAGGTGTTAAAATAGTTACAGATTTTAATGTAGATAAAAATAGATTTCTAAATATAACTGAGGAATTCGACGCAGTTATTGTAGCAACAGGTGCTAATTCACCAAATTATCCTGGTATAGAAGGCGAAAGACTAGAGGGGGTTCAATCAGGTTTGGAATTCTTGAGAAAGATTAATTTGGGAGAAGTTGATAAACTTAAAATTGTGGAAGGTGAGAAGATAGCTGTGATAGGGGGTGGATATACAGCCTTTGATGTTGCTAGGGTTGCAACGAGATTAAAGGCAAAACCTATGATTATATATAGAAGGACAGAAACAGAGATGACTGCCCACCCTGGAGAGTTGAAAGATACTAGGGATGAAGGTGTGGATTTTAAATTTCTTTTACAACCCTATAAGATTAAAAAGATAAATAACAAATTAAAACTAATATGCCAGAAAATGAAACTTGGTGCTGTTGATGAAAGTGGACGATCGAAACCTATCCCTTTGAGGGGTAAATTTGAAGAGATTGAAGCTGATAGAATAATATTTGCAATTGGTGATAATCCAAACTTATATTTTGTAGGCGATAGATTTTTTATTGAATACCCAAGATTGCACTGTCCAGACTTAAGGGAAGAGTTGATCAAGAAAATATTTGTAACAGGTGATGCAGCTATGGGATCTGCACCGGTAGCTGGTATGGTTGTCAGAGCTATTGGTCTTGCGCAGGACACAGCTTTAGCTGTAAGAAATTTCTTAGGCGAGGAAATTGAAGAATATAATAGAATTAATGATATTGCTTACTTTGATAATCTAAACACTAAGTATTTTGAAAAATCTTCAAGAGCTATAGAAGAAAAACTAAAAGCAGAAGAGAGAAGGGATAATTTTGATGAAATTGTAAAAACTATTGATGAAAGTATAGCCCCCCTAATGGCTGAGAGGTGTTTTTTCTGTGGTATATGTATTCAATGTGACTGGTGTTATTATTATAGTCATGGCTCAATAATAAAGATTAAAAAAGAATGGTCAAAAGATATAGATGAATATTTTTATTACTTTATTAAAGAAAAATTGGGAGAAGCCACCTACAAAAGCGTTGAAGCGTGTCCTAGGGCTGCTTTATCTGTAGTTAAAGAGAAACCAAATTATAAAAAATATATTGATAAACAATATATAGATAATAACGCTATCCTTAAGGAGTCTAAGAAATGATTACAAAATATGAATTTTCTGGAGGGAAAGAAGGTGTGCCAAGTGGGGCTTGTGGTCTTTTGGCTGCTGCAGGTGAATTTAAACTAAGCTCTATAATTAAAAGTGCTGAGTGCTTGCAGTATAGAGCCCGAACAGGTGCAGGTATAACAATTAAGGGTCTTTATAAGGATCTAAACTTTTATGTTTTACATATTATGTTTAGAAATCAATACAAAGTTAAAGAACTAGAAGAAGTTTTAAATGATTGGGGGATTAGAATTTTGGAGGTTCATGAACTTGTAGCTAGAAAATATTATTATGAATATGATTTACCTATTATTAAAAGCTATTATATAAGCCCTCCTTCTGAGGATGAGATGATGTATAGGGAGAAGATCAACGACCCAGAAAAATATATTAGATTGCAGGTAACTAGATTCAATGCTAATTATATAGATGATGCAAGAATATTTTCAAGCTCTAGAGAGAACGGCACTTTTCTTACTGCTTTTCAATTAAGTGATACTGTTAAAATCTATGATATATTACAATATGAAGATAGTTTTTATGACGGTTGCTTAATCCATTTACGTTGGCCAACGAGTAGGGGTAGAGGTTTGTGGTGGGGCCCTCAGCCTATATCACTTTGTGATATTGCCGGTATACATAATGGACACCTCTCAAGTGACAGGTCAAACTCACAAGCATTAGAACAACTTGGTATAGTTCAGCATGTGGGCACAGACTCAGAGGCTATTTTTCTTATGATAGACTATCTAATTGATAACAACTATTCCCTAGAGGAAATTGAGTGGATCTTATGTAGAAAATTTCCACAGGAAGAAAATGAAATGGATAGAGATAAAAGACTTAGATATAGAGAGTTAATAAACTCTCCTTTATTAAATAAAATGAAGGTTAGTGGTCCAGCTACGGCAATTGTTTTAAAGGATAATTATCTTATTGGGCTTACAGATCGAGACCACTTGCGTTCATTTAGTGTGGGTTATAATAAAAAGGTTGCCCTTATGGGATCAGAACAGCGGGCAATAATTTCAGCATCTTATTATTTAAATGATTCTCTTGATGAGCTATATGATCCAGAAGCTGGCAAGATATTGGGTTTTAGTGTGGATAAACAGAAAATACAATTATTGGATTACAACTGGAAAAAATATAGTGACCTAGTTGTTTAAAAAAGCATTGAACATTAAAAGAGGGTGTACCTATGAATAATAGTATAAATTGTAAGTTAGATGTTATAATAAAACAAAGTGTAAAATATGTTGAGCCCAAAGAAACTGGTATATCAGCGATAGGGGCTAAATATTGGGTTAAAGTAACTGAAGAGGAAGAAGAAAAAGGTAGGGGTTGTGTTTTTTGTGGCAGATGTGTAGAAGCATGCACCCACAATTTAACGCAACAAGATAGTGAATTTGGTGTATTCTCAATGGAAGAGAGATACTATGATGCAAATGGTAATAGGGTTAACGTAGAGGCCTCAGATAAAATAAAACTAATAGAGAAAATATTATGGATTAATCCTGATGAATGTTGCAATTGTAAAAGATGTGTAAAGATGTGCCCGCAAAGAGCTATAAAAATTTATAATAACAAAGATTACTTTGATATTGGTGTAAAATTAACTGACAGTGAAGTGATAAATGAAGTCTTAACAAGAGCAAAAGGCACCTCTACAATTGGGAGTGCCCACTATGGTAAATACCCTTCAAAATTATCTGAAGATTGGTTAATTGATGCAGCAGAAATATTAAGTCCTCAAAGGGATCATTTACATGAATATGCAGGCTCATTATCTGATATTTATTTAGGAAAAAGAACTGCAAAATTTAAATGTAGTACCCCCATTTTTGACGTTCATATGAGTTACGGCTCAAACAGTCATGAAGCATTTTTATCAAGGTTAATGGCTGATATAAAATTGCAAAGACCTTTTTTTACTGGCGAAGGGTTCTTACACCCTGATATGATGCCTGCTGCAAAACATTGTATTGTGCAGTTTGGTTCTGGTGGTTATGGTCCATGGGTAGAACTAGATAAATTTGCTGGATTTTCAATGAAATATGGTCAAGACGCTAAAAAAGGTAAAGGTGGCAGGCTACAAGCTAAAAAAAATGATATTGAGATAGCCTTACTTAGATGTGTTGAGGCGCTTAGGAATTTAAATGCTCCAAATCCTCAACATCTGCAATACTCTATTGAAGAATTGCCTATGAGGGTTGAATCATTAAGAGCTCTTTTAGGGGATGAAAAACTTATTGGTGCTGATGTTTATGGGACAGCCTGGAATTTTACAGACATTGTTGTAGCACTAGCAAAATCAGGGTTTGATTATATTACTATCAAGGCAGGCGATGGGTCAACAGGGGCAGCACATCTAGTAGATCTAAAGAATAGGGGTCTTAATGTAGTGTATTTGACACATATTGCTGATCTTGCATTGAGAAGGGAACGCTTAAGGGAAAAGGTTTCAATAATTTCTGAGGGTGGGGTGTTAAATAGTTTCCATGCTTTTTTAGTTTTATTAGCAGGGGCTGATTTTGTAGGTATGGGTATGAGAACACTGCATCCACTTGGTTGCACACTATGCCAGCGATGTCATACAGGGCAATGTGCTTGGGGGATTACATCAAGGCAATATGGTCATAGAATTGATCCACAACATGGAAGTGAGATGATAGTAAATATGGTAAAATCCTTTCATAAAGATTTAGAAGGATTAGCTGCTGGATTGGGTATGAGCACCCATGCTGATGTTGTTGGCTCTCGTAGATTTAGATACCATGGAAATGACACATTATTATATAATACCTTTGGAAAGAAGGAGCATGAAAATCAAGTAAAAATTGTCTCTTCTTATAATAGTGAATATAATATCTTTATATTTAGTAGTTATGAAGAATTAAAAATTTCTAATAGAAATGTAATTGATAATCATTTA
>JAXHVM010000029.1 GCA_034189185.1 Deferribacterota bacterium | reverse complement strand
GCACCTAGCCCTTGCATTGCCGAAAGGTGCCATACCCTTATCAAGGGCATATTTAATTGTTTTCTGACTTAAATCGGTTTTCCAGTCGGCGCCTTCTACTACATCTGAAAATTCAGGATATCCGCCATTAGCTTCACTTTCCGGCATCGTAACACCATCTTCGGCAAGCAGATTTTCTTTTTTGCCGTCAGGATAGGTGTATTCTGTTCCGAACTTTGCTCTAAACGGAAGACCGCCTTTTTTAATAGGTTTGGACATATCATACAATATTGGTGTTCCTGGATGATCCTTACTCCAACATGGCCATGGTAGCCCGTAATACTCACCATCGCACGGCCCACCTTTGGCTTTAAGAGTTGTAATATCAAAAGTATGCCAGTTATTCATATGTTTCTTGATTCTTTCAGGTGTCTGGCCATTATAACCTATCGCAAGTGCGCCTTTATTAATTTCTCTTGTAACATCTTCTGGTATAGTCTTTATATTTTTATAAAATTTATCCTTAAAACCAAATCTGTTTACTAATTCAGCCAAAATTGTATAGTCATCTTTTGAGTCGTATATTGGGTCAACAACTTTATAACGCCATTGAATGCCTCTTTGACTATTTGTAACACTTCCACTTGTTTCATACTGGCTTGTTGTAGGAAGCAGATAAACGTTGTCTTTATCTGATGCAACGGCTGTCATTGTGGGGAAAGGATCAATAATGACAACCATATCAAGTTTATCCAGTGCTTTCTTAAGTTTATGGTATTGTGATTGAGAGTTTGACGAGCATCCCCAGAAAACAACTGCCTTTAAAGGTGTATACTGGGTAATTTTATCCTCCTGAATTACTCCTTCGTACCATCTGGAAAGCGTAAATCCTGGTTTACCCATATATTCATCATTATAAAAACGAGATTTTATCCATTCATAATCTACATCCCATACCCTGCACCAATGCTTCCATGCACTTTCTGAAAGGCCGTAATAAGCAGGAAGTGAATGAGAATGTACACCCATGTCGGTGGCACCCTGAACATTGTCATGACCACGAAAGACATTTGTGCCACCTCCAGCAATTCCTATATTTCCAAGAACAAGTTGCAATATACAACATGCTCTTGTATTGCTACTTCCTATTGAGTGCTGAGTACCACCCATACACCAGATAATAGTTCCAGGTCTATTTTGTGCTAGGATTTTAGCAACCCTTTTAATGTCTTCTGCAGGCACATCTGTAATTTCTGATACAACTTCAGGAGGATAGTTTTTCACTTCCTTTCTAAGTTGCTCAAATCCAGCAACCCTTCTTCTAATAAAATCTTTGTCCTCCCATCCGTTTTCAAGTATAACATTTATTAACCCCATAACGTAAGCAGTATCTGTCCCAGATCTTATTTGAACAAAATCAGTGGCTTTGGCAGCTGTTTTGGTAAATCTGGGATCAACAACAATTATGGGGGCATTATTTACCTCTTTTGCATATAAAATATGCTGCATAGATATAGGGTGGGCTTCAGCGGCATTTGAGCCTATCATAAATATGCATTTTGAATTTCGGATATCATTCATACTGTTTGTCATTGCTCCATAACCCCAGGTATCTGCAACACCGGCAACAGTTGTGGAGTGGCAGATCCTTGCCTGATGATCGATATTGTTGGTTCCCCAGAACGCAGCCAGTTTTCTTTGGAGATATGCCATTTCATTTGAAACCTTTGCGCTTCCTATCCACATAACGGAGTCGGGACCATTTTCTTCCCTGAATTTCATCAGTTTTTCAGAAACTTCATCGAAAATTTCTATCCAAGAGATTTTTAGCCACTTGCCGTTAACTTTCTTTAGAGGGTGTTTAAGTCGTTTTTCGCTTCTTACCATATCAATGGCACTTGCTCCTTTACAGCAATGACCACCTCT
Source organism: Deferribacterota bacterium (assembly GCA_034189185.1). NCBI lineage: Bacteria > Pseudomonadati > Deferribacterota > Deferribacterota bacterium. Next base: position 14,620 of record JAXHVM010000029.1, on the reverse strand, counting down.
TGAAATGGGGTGATCCTGAGCTATTTCCTGCCTTACCCATACACCATTTTGCACTTCAGCATACACGCCGCATGACACAGCACAGTAAGTGCATATTGTTCTGATAATTTCAGATTTTGGATAAGGTGATTTTGTCTTTGCAGCATCCACTTTTTTTACAAAACTTGGCATAGTAGATAAGCCTGTCAAAGCCGCAACTGCAGCCGAAAACTTTAGTAATGTTCTCCTGTTAACATTACAATTTATAGTTTTGGTGGAACTTTTGCTAGAATCAACTTTTTTAAGTAATTTTTTACTTGGCATAGAGATCTCCTTAATCTCTTAGAGTTTTATAATATTTTTTAAAGTGTTCAGTCTCTCTATAGAGGCTTTCTCTTACAATTTCACTATCTTTCTTCATAACTGGTTTCGCTGTTGCAGCAACTCCCATAGTGGTTAAGACTGCAGTCATTCCTTTCAAAAACCCTCTTCTGTCAAAAAACTTGTTTTTCATAAAAGACCTCCTGCTGTTATAATCTTAAATTAAAGACTTAATATCTTCCAAAAATTTTATATCCATACCAAGGTAATCCCTAGTAAACAAACAGGCTGTTGCATAAAAATAGGCTTTATTATTTATACTCAATATTTCTGCAAGCCTTTCAAAAGACGGATATAAAAATCTCTTTAAAAGATTTTGCTGTATATCGGCACAATTACTACTATCTATTAAGTATAACATAAGATCTATCATAAAAAGTATTGAATCCTCACTATCCTTATAATCCGAATCTTTAACTATTTTTAAATCTTCAAGGAAATCTCTTATTTCAACCAAAGGTGTTCCAAAGTTTTTACCCTCGAGAAGAAAAGATGCATTAAGATTTGGGAAAACATCACTAAAGGGGTTCTCAAAAAGCTCGTAATATTCATTTTTTATGCCCTCTACATCAGAATTATCCAAAGCTTCTTTCACAGATGCAATGGTTTTGTCAAATTCTCTATTAATACTCTCCTCATTAAGGTTTGTTATAAAATTACGCCAAGCTATTATATCTTCTTCTTTTGGAGTATCCCAAAAAAAGCTTTTTATCAGATTGTAAACAATCTTTCTCATATTATTTAAAGATACTATGTCCATTAACCTGTCTCTAACTGTTTTTTAACCCGACATTTATCACAATAATTTAACAGATCTAGTTGGTTATCATATCTGCCTACAGATTTCAATTTATTCTTAACCCGTTCAAGACTTTTTTTATTACCAAAAACTTTGCCACACCCAGCACATACAATGGGCTCATCTTTGGCAAGTGTTCTAAACTGAAAAAATTCTTCATCGAGAAGTAGGCCGGGTACTAGTTCTAGTGCATCTTCAGGGCAGACATTCACACATATCCCGCACTGGATACAACATGCAGCAATATGAGAAAGTGTATAATTGGAGGAATCGGCCATAAGAGAGCCTATCTTGCAATGATTAAGGCAGGCTAAACAAAGACTGCATTTCTTCTCATCACAGACCACAGTGCCAAACATATTTAGTATATTTTTCTGCAGAAGCACTTTCTTATTTTCAGATTTTTTATAGATATCTCTTAGTATGGGAATAAGGAATTTGCGTTTGTTTTTATATTCCGGAAACGTAAACCTAGAAGTAAAGATTGTATGCTCTTGATTACCTAATTCTAGATTATACCCTGCTGATATAAATTTTTTGCCAGAAAAAGCATAAGTTATTAAAGCATTGGTAAAATGTATGTGCTTATATAAACTTGATTCTTTAAAAATTTCCTTATAAATGTGAATGTTAACAATGCTCAGCCTTGATAAAAGAAGGAAATGAAAAATGTTTAAAATATAAACATTGGGGAGAATAATCAGTAAAACATTTTTGGTGATACTGTTGTTATAATTTTTATAAAAGTAGACTGCGTCACTTTCTTGCATAAAAATAGCATGTTTGTAATTTCCTTCTTTTTTCTGTAGTTTTTTATAAATTAAATCAGCAAAATTTTCATCACTGACATCAGCTGACTGCATGGCTCCTGTGGGGCATGCTGAAATACATTGACCGCAGTCTTCACATGCAAAATGATCTACATTTATACCCTTTGAACTTTTATGTATAGCTTTATATTCACAGGCTTCTATACAACGCTGACAACCCAAATCAAGCCTGCCGTTATACTGGCAAATCTCACTGTTATAACTTACAGATTGCTCTATTTGAAATGTACCTATATTTGCAAATAATTTTTCTTTCTCATCTATATGATAAACACCTTTGATTGCAAAATATTCATTTTCTTTTTTGTTATTATCGAGAAAAAGTACTTGTGGGGCGGAAAAGGTATAATTTTTATATCTGTAAATATCAATGGCATTTTCAGGACAAGCATTGACACATTTTCCACAATAATCACATTTATTAAAGTCAAAACTAATTTCATCATCTATTGCATCAAGTGGGCAGGCGATAATACATTTGCCGCATAACGTACATATATCTCCATCTATGGGATATCTACATTCACATTTAACTTCCAAATTAGGAAATGAGCCCGAGATTTCATAACTTGTAGCCAGATAAAATTCTTTATTTTTTTTCGTGTTAGTGGTTATAATGGGAATAATATCAAGAATACCACTGTAAGTATTAGTAAATCTTTCTAGTATTTCTTCATTTTTAGCTATAACGGCAACTTTAGGTGGAACCTTCAACACATCTATTTTTCTTTCAGCCTTAAAATGAATATGATTAATATTTTCAAACAGTGTCTTAGGAAACATCCTTATATACCTGAAGGCAATTGATAGGTAGAAAGACTTTATTCATGTTATAAATGTAATATCTATTTTTCAATGAGCGTGCCAACCAAAATATTTACTTATATAAATTGCTTTTATAAAAAATTTAAAGTTATCATAATCATATTTAATTTTTAATGAAAGTCAAATAATTAATTTTTCCATACTTATCTATTATCACTATAGTTTTAAATATAGATAGAAAAGATATAAACACTGGTTTCTTTCAATAGTATTTACATTCTTAACAGGTATTTACTGTTATATCCAATGAAAAAGTAAGTTTTTCTTGTCTTTATTGAGTCCTCTATTCATCTATTTACCCCTTTTTCGATTAATATTAATTTATATATTATAATCATATATTAATTTTTTAAGTAAAAATTAAAATTACAAGGACCCTTTACTTTAGGTTATCTTTCTTTGTATTGTCACCTTTTTTTGAAGAAATTATATTTTTTGAAAATTTAATTCTACTTTTAATCTAAATTTAAGAAACAAAATAGGGCAACCTATATAGTGTAAAGCTCTGGAAACAGAAACAGCACATAAGACTAGTGTTGAAAATATCTTTAAATTTCTCTATATTGTTTAATATGATAAATATTTATGAGGAAATGCTGAACAACATCAAGGGTTTTTTAGATAAAGAAGAAGGGGAACATCTCTATAAAATTGCTCTTGAGGCTAGCAAGAAAGGACCATGTTTGGAGATAGGAAGTTATTGTGGAAAATCAACTTTATATTTAGGGCTTGCATGTAAAGAAAATGATGGCATTCTGTTTTCCATTGATCATCATCGGGGCTCTGAAATACAGCAGCTTGGGCAAGAATATTTCGACGCTGATCTCTTTGACCCCAAAACTCAACGGTTAGACTCATTTGGAGAGTTTAGGAAGACATTAGAAAGGGCAAGTCTTGAAGAGACAGTAGTTCCTATTGTATGCTGTTCTCATATTGCGGCAAAAGCATGGGCAACGCCTCTTAGTCTGGTGTTCATTGACGGAGGTCATTCATATGAGGATGTTTTTATGGATTACAAATGTTGGGTTCCACACATAATGCCAAATGGTTATCTTATTTTTCACGATATTTTTTTTAATCCTGAAGAGGGCGGTCAAGCACCTCGCCAGGTGTATGAAAAAGCACTTAATTCTGGCCTTTTCCAAAAGCATTCCATGGTCAAGACTTTGGGGGTGCTTCAACGAAAGGTTTGACCTGTAACGTTGTTGTTTTTTTATATTCTAAGAAATTATGACTAAAAAGCTGGCTAGCTGGGGTTAGTTTATAAAGCATATCTACTGCCAACAAAACTGCAGCTGCAGTCCATGAGGTTCTCTCCTCGGGATAAATAATGCGGTCTGGGTAGGTGATCCCTGTCCAGATAGCACCATTATGACTGTCTCTTTTATTCTGTATCCAACTTAATACCTGATTGGCTGTATAAAGATCCCCCATTGCTGCAAGCGCCATAGTGAGTTCAGCAGATTCAGCCATGGTTAGCCATGGCTTATCCGAAACACATCTTATACCCCACCCTGGAATTGCGAAACGATCCCACGATTCTTCGATTCTCTTTTGTGCTTCTTTCCCCCTTAAGATACCACAGAGGATAGGATAATACCAATCCATAGAAAACCGTGATTTGCTTTGATCAAAAAGATATGGTTTAAATTTTATGGCGTTGGCCAATTTTACTTTGGCCATTTCCCAATGGGGCTTTTGTTTGCCCAATAGTGATGCAATTCTGAGTCCACACAAAAGGCTAATGTGAATAGAGCTTGAGCCTGTAAGAAGGGATTTTTTGTAGATGCGTTTACCACGCTGTGCCCACGAGATTTGTCCCTCTTCTTGCTGTAGTCCTACCACATAATCTAGAGCATTGCAAACCGTTGGCCACATTATACGCAGAAAGCTATAATCGCCTGTGACCATATAATAATGAAATACGCCAACAGCTATGTAAGCAGTCATATTAGAATCTTTGTATGCTTTTTTTTGGGGTTTACCCTGTTCATAGCATGACCACCAGCTGCCGTCAGGGAGTTGAGTTTGAAGTGACCATAGATAAGCTTTTTTTGCGTTCTCCCAATAACCTCCTACAGTTAAACCCATAGCACTTTCTACATGATCCCAGGGGTCTGTTTTTCCAGATTCAGACCATGGGATTTCCCCGCTATCTTTCTGTATGCTCAGGATAAATTTTGCTGTACTTTCTACATCAATGTTTGAATAAGCCTTTTTTAAAGGTTTAGACATTTTTCACCTTCCTAAAGTATAGTACTAAACTTTTCCCCATTACAGGATTTAATAACTTATCCAGTAAACGGGTAGCCCATGGACTTTTCATCATATCCCAAACTAGCATACGATGATACAGGCTAAGCAGGCGAGAATTATTCCGTGTGGGGCCAACAAGGCATTTGAGCCACCAATAAGGCGAGTGAAGGGCGTGTGCATAGTGTTCTGCCCATTTTCTTGCACCAGCATCTTGTAAGAGAGCAATTAATTCTTTCCTTTTGTAAATCCGCACATGTCCACCACTTACATTATGATATTCTTGGGAAAAAGCCCAACATGCTCGTTCTGGCCAATATCTTGGTACACTAATTACAAGGTCCTTTCCTTGCTTTAGAACACGCATAATTTCACTGATTGCCTTTTTATGATCATGAATATGTTCGAGAACTTCTGAGCAAATGACAAGGTCGAAGGACTCACTTTTGAAAGGTAGAGAGGTAATGTCGGCAGCACTGATTCCCCATATTCCATTACCTTGGACGCCGATAGCCTTTTCGTAGTTAAGTTTATTTTTTGCCTCTACAAGATCTTGAAGACTTAAATCTGCTCCGATTACTACTACGCCATCAAAACGGGATGCAGCGCAAGAATGACGACCGGTTCCACAACCTATATCAAGCACCTTGTCTCCTGATTTTATAGAAAGTCGATTAAAGTCTATTGTAATCATGTATGGTTTCCCAATAGACTTCGATAGTTTTTTTGGCTGCTTTTTCCCAGCTAAAGTGATTCAGTACCCTTTTTAAGCCGGCTTGAGCGAGCATTCGTGCTTTATCTTGGTTATTTAAAAGGTCGCTTATAGCTTTGGCTAGAGCCTCTGCATTAGCTGGTGGGACCAAAATGCCTGCATCGCCAACCACCTCAGGCAGTGCACCAGCTGTAGTTGCTATAACTGGAACTCCGCAGGCCATAGCCTCACCTGCTGGCAAACCAAAACCTTCATACAGGGAAGGAATTACTGCCAAATTACTTCTGGCGTATTGTTTAAGATACTCTTGGTGATCAATCCTTCCAGTGAAAGTTACTAAATCTCCTATTCCTAATTCTCCAATTAACTTTAGTATTTCACTATCCTTTTTTGGATTGCCTACTACGGTCAATTTGATTTCCTGATTTTTGGATACAAGCTTTACCGCATGTAGTAGATAACGCAATCCTTTCAAAGGAGTATCAGAGCTGCTCGTAGCAATTATGCGATTTTTCTCTTTTTCAACACCAGGTACGGGATGAAATACATCCGTATTTATCCCATTTGGTATAACCCTGAATCTATCAGGTGATATTCCAAAATCTCTGCTAATATCATTTTTCGCACATTCAGAAACAGTTATAATACGTCGGAATCGCCGAGATACCCTTTTTTGCATTGTAACAAATTTATACCAGTGTCGATATTTCCATTTTTCCTTTAGGGTTGGTGCTGACTTGATATCTAGATCACGATCTACGGTTATGGGGTGATGAAAGGTGGCAATAGTGGGAATATGCCTTTTGATAGCCAAAAGCCCATATGAAAAACTTTGATTATCATGAATGATGTCATAGTTTTCAAATTTATTCCGTAAGAACCAGTATGCTCTTAACCCAAAAGTAAGGGGTTCTGAAAAGCCTGTGAAGGGGCCTGCAAGACATTCTAAAAGGTTGAAGGGATTGCGTAGCTCCTTAAGAGTAGGAACGCGGAGAGAGAAAAGGGTCCTTGAGTTATAAAGATGGGGATTATAAAGATCAAGGCTGGGAAGTTGGTGGATTGGAATGCCATCGTCAAGCAGTGGGTAAGGAGGACCAGAAACTACTTCCACATGATGCCCCAATCTTTTTAACGCTCTGCTTAAATTATTAATGTAAACACCTTGGCCACCTGAGTAGGGATCGCTTCTGTAACTTAGCAAGCATATGCGAAGAGGAGCCTGGAAATTCATTGATCAAGATTACATATTTTGTTCTTGCTTGTCAATAACTTATTTTATAAATTTCTACTAAATTATAAAAGTGATATGTTTCTGACGCTATTTTAACTTTTAAAAGAATATTCTTTAAGCTACTATAAGTAAAGGGGCTAGTGGTTTAGAAAGAAATATTGCAAGAGATATATTAAAATATTATAAATAATATTTTTTCTATGATAATTAGGTTAAATCACTTTTGAGAAATTAACATTGTTACTTAAATCAAAATTAGTTATATCTTAGAATTTTTAAAAGTAAAGCGGAAGTTTCTTCTTGAGCTTTAAAAATTATTAAAAGATGCTGGCAATTTCTTCATTTATTCACTCAATTTAAACTTTTATGCACAGATTTCTTTTTTTATTTAATTTAATCTTTCTCTACTATAAAAACCCGTAAAAAATGCAAAAAAGTCAGCATATAATATCTATTTTTATAATATTATTGCTTTAATATAGGAATTACCTTGAGACAACCCTTTACTTTTTTAAATCTCTCATATGAGCCCTTTCATTATATTTTATCATAACCTATTTTGAGTAGGAATTATTATCAAATTGATTAACAGTTAAATATTTGATATTAGTTTTTTTAGTTTAATGTGTCCAAAGCTATCAATTTGTTATTGATAAAATAAGTCCTAAATATTAATTTCTAATAGAAATATTAAATTTGAGGTGATTATGGATTTTAGGCTTATTAAAAAAGAAGATATTTTAAAATTCCCCCAATACTTTAAAGAAAAAGTTGAAAGCGCAAAGACAGAGATAGAGAGGCTTTTAAAGAATAAAGATTATAACTACAACTCATTTATTAAACCATTGGGAGATATATTACACAATATAGAAGAAGAATTTACAAAGATATCCCATCTAAATAGTGTAAATAATAGTAAAGATACACAAGAGGCATATAAAAATAGTATACCTTTAATAACTGACTTTACGAATTATTTGTCCTTAAATAAAGATATATATAATAGATATGTTGAAATCTTGCAAAAGGATAAAAGTATAAATAGTGAACAAAAAATAGTATTAGAAAAGGGGGTAAGAGACTTTAAATTAGCTGGCGTTCACTTAAAAGATGAGGAAAAAAAGAGGATAAGTGAAATAAACTTAAAAATAAATGAGTTAGGTAACACCTATTTTCAAAATATACTTAATGATACAAATAAATTTACTATTGAGGTGGATGAAGATGTTTTAGGAGAAATGCCACAATCTGAGAAAAAGGCCCATCAAAAAGGGGAAAAGTTTGTATTTGGTCTGCAAATGCCAAGCTATATATCCTTTATGACTTATTGTACCGATAGAAGTTTACGAGAAAAAGTTTATAAAGCATATATGACGAGAGCTCCGCAGAATGAAGAAATAATTGAAGATATTTTATCAAAAAGGTATGAAAAAGCTAAAATGTTAGATTTTGACAATTACGCTGAATATTCTATAGCCTCAAAAGCAGCTAAAAGTATTAAGGCTGTAATAGATTTTCTTAATAGTATGTCAGAAAAATCTAAGGATAAAGCTAGAGAAGAGCTCAATATATTTGAAGACTTTGCAACCAAATATGGTATAGATAAATTAGAGTCATATGATTTAATGTTTATTACTGAAAAATACAGAAAAGAAGTATTAAATTTTAGTGATGAAGAATTAAGGCCCTATTTTGAGAAAAATAGTGTTATACAAGGGCTTTTTGATTTTTTAAATAAATTATTCGACCTAAGGTTTGAGAAAGTTGATGCAATATTATGGCATGAAAAAGCAGAATGCTTTAAAGTTTTTTATAAAAATTCTGATATTGGCTTGCTTTTTTTGGATTTAGAGGCAAGGAAGGGTAAAAGAGATGGTGCTTGGATGGATAATTGGACAACAAGACATATTGATAGTAGTGGAAAGAAAGTTATGCCGAAAGTATTTGTAGTGGCAAATTTTCCTGAAAGCAGTGATGATAACCCCTCTCTTTTAAGACACCGTGATGTAGAAACACTTTTCCATGAAATGGGTCATGCACTACACCATTTATTAAGCAAGGTTAATGAATATTTTATTAGTGGTGTTAATGGTATTGAATGGGATTTAGTGGAATTCCCATCCCAACTGTTAGAGAATTTTTCCTTTGAAGATGATATAATAAGAGAGTTTGCAGAGCACTTTGAAAGTAAAAGAAGAATTCCAGAAGAACTATTAATAAAATTAAAGAAGAATAGGTATTTAGATTCTGCAATGGGCTTTGTTAGACAATTAGAATTTAGTCTATTTGATATGTTAATACATTTAGAGAAAAAAATTACAAGTAAAGAGGTAGAAGAGATCTTAGAAGAAGTTCGTGAGAAGGCGAATGTTATAAAACCACCAAAATATGCAAAATTTCAAAACCAATTTAGCCATATTTTTGCAGGTGGTTATGCAGCAGGTTATTATAGTTATAAATGGGCTGAGCGAATAAGTGCAAATGCCTTTTATGATTTTATAAACAATGGGATATTCAATAAAAGTTTTGCTGATAAATTTCTAAATGAGGTTTTGTCGTTGGGAGGCTCAAAGAATTTTGAAGAGGTTTACGAATCCTTTTCTAACAAAAAGATAGATAATAATTGTTTACTTAGGCTATATGGTATTAGCAATTAATGATAAATTAAATAAATAGCTACTCTTTTAAAATATTATTAGATATTTTTTTAGCCTCATTTATTATATTATCTATTAATTTAGCTACACTAGGTATATCTTTAATAAGTCCAGCAATTTGACCACATGCTATAAGAGAGGAGTTAGTATCGCCATTCTCAAAAGCTTCTTTACCTTTTAAACCTGATAATAGGGGTGCTAGTTCTTCAAAGGGAACCTTTTTCTCCTCTAATTCGTATACCTTTTTTGCATGCTCATTTTTTAGAACCCTCATTGTATTTTTAAGGCTTCGTAATAGTAATATTGTATCTCTCTCGGTAGCATTAACAATTGCCTTTTTTATGTTGTCATGAACGGGTGCTTCCTTTGTAACAAAAAACCTTGTCCCCATATTTACACCTTCTGCGCCTAATGCTAATGCAGCAAGAAAACCTCTTGCATCACCAAATCCGCCTGAGGCAATAACTGGTATGTTTAATTCATCTACTGCGCGGGGGACTAAAATTAACGATGTTACATCGTCTTCACCAGGATGCCCTGCACATTCAAAGCCGTCAATACTAATAAAATCGCAGCCAATGCTTTCTGCTTTTTTAGCGTGTCTTATGGAGGTGCATTTGTGAATAATTTTTATATCCTTTTTCTTGAGCCTATTAATATATTTTTCTGGATTATATCCAGCTGTTTCAACTATTTTTACATCCTCATTTACTATTACATCTATATAATCATCGTAATTTATAGGCTTTAAAGTTGGCAGCAGTGTAACATTAACACCAAAGGGTTTATCGGTTATCTCTCTTAATTTTTTAATTTCTTGTTCTAATCCTTTTGGTGAGTCAAACGTTAGAGCAGTAATAATCCCTAAACCACCTGCATTAGATACAGCTCCTGAGAGTTTTGCAGTTGATACCCACATCATACCGCCCTGTATAATAGGATATTTTATCCCTAATTCTTTACATACCCTTGTGTTAAACATTTATAACCTCCAAAATCATTCTTCTAATAACGATTTATTCAACATTGCCCTTCTTTTTAAATACAATGTTGGCCTGTATCTCTGATCTTTATATAACATAGATAAATTATTTAGTATATAGTTTATTTTTGAAGCACCAATAAGATCGCCCCACTCTAAAGGGCCGTGAGGATAGCCTAAGCCTAATTTTACAGCCTTATCAATATCAGAAGGGGAAGCTATTTTTTGTTCAGCGACAGCGCAAGCTATATTTATAATCATAGATAATACTCTTTGAACAACAAATCCAGGAGAATCGTTAATTAAATAAGCTTCTGCACTATTTTCACTAAAAATACTCAAGGCAGCATTTTTATACATAACTTTTGTTTCTAAAGTACCCATAAGGGTTTTACAATTGTCAAAACCATAAAACGTATCAACAGCAACTACCCTTGATGGATCTAAATTCTCATCTATAGCAGTTGTGGTGGCATCTAGGCCTAAGGGAGTTATAATACACAGACTCTCCTCTTTTGGTACCTCATTGTAATCAATTTTACAATTTTTAGATTTTAAGTAATTTATTACTTTCTCATAACCTTCTTTATTTTTTTTACTAACCCATATACTAAAATTGATATCTTCCTTAGAGTAAGATTTTTCTAACTTTTCATTATCTATTTTTTTACCATCTTTATACTTATAGAAGCCCTCCCCTACTTTTCTTCCCAATAGACCTGCCTCAAGTCTTTTATTAAACTTATAGGAGGGTCTATATCGTGGATCCTGGTAAAAACCATTATATATACTAATGCTTGCAGGAAGTGATACATCTAAACCTGTTAGATCAAACAGCTCAAATGGCCCCATAGGAAAACCTGCTGCTTTTTTTAGTATGGAGTCAATAATATCAATTTGTGCTATCTCCTCTGTAAACATTGCCATAGCCTCTGTGCTGTAACCACGCCCAACGTGATTAACAATGAAACCAGGTGTATCTTTTGTAATAACAGGATTATGTCCCATAAAAATTGCGAGTTTTTGTAAAAATTCTATTACACTATCTGAAGTTCGTTCAGCTTTAACAACCTCTACAACTTTCATAAGTGGAACAGGGTTAAAAAAATGATAGCCTGCAACCCTATAAGGTTTCCTACAACTTGAAGCTATGTCGGTAACTGATAAGGATGATGTATTTGTCGCTAAGATGCAATTTTCTGATACAATATTTTCTAATTTTTTAAAAACTTCCTTTTTTATGCCTATATCTTCTTTTACTGCCTCAACAACGATATTACATTCTTTTAAATCTTCTAAAGCATTTACTTTTGTAAGTTTATTAATAGCTTTCTTATAAGTATTTTCATCAATCCTCTTTTTTTCTAAAGAACGCTTCAACATTTTATCTATAAAGTTTATAGCATCATCGGTTACGCCATCTATCGCATCATACATTAAAACTTTTATCCCAGCGGTTGCTGCAATTTGGGCAATACCCCTTCCCATAGTTCCAAGGCCAACAATGCCAAAGATAATATTTTTATTGTCTAAATTGTTTTGCATTTATTTCCCCTTGTACTTTGGTTTGCGTTTTTCAATAAATGCTTGCATACCCTCTTTTTTATCCTCTGTAGAAAATAGCATTTGAAAGGCTTCTCTCTCTAGTGCTAACGCTGCATCTAAACTTATATCATATCCTTTGTTAACAACCTCTTTTATCTTACTTGCAGCAATAGGTGGCATTGTTGCAATTTTACTTGCTACCTCAACTGCTTTATCCATAACTTCTTCATCCTTTACGCAATAGCTTGCAAGCCCCATTTCATAAGCCTGTAAACCTGTAATCATCTCTCCTGTTAAGAGTAACCTCATAGCCTTAAATCTTCCTATTGCTCTTGGAAGTCTCTGCGTACCACCTGCTCCTGGCATTATTCCAATCCTTATTTCTGGTTGACCAAATTTAGCATTTTCACCTGCTACAATAATATCAGCATGCATTGCAAGCTCGCATCCACCACCTAGAGCATATCCATTAACAGCTGCAATTAAAGGCCTTGGATATTTCGTAATACTATCCCAAACTTTTGCCATTTTTTGTAAATATATGTCAGCGGGGTTTTTATCCATCATCTCCTTTATATCAGCTCCTGCTGCAAAAGCCTTCTCGTTTCCTGTTATTATAAGCGCTCTTATATCATCGTTGTCAGCAAGTGAATCAAAGGTTTTTGATAACTCGCTTCTAACCTCTGAATTTAAAGCATTTAATGCCTCTGGTCTATTAATCTTTACAAGACCAATAAATTCTTTTAGTTTTTCATAAGTAACAACACTCATAATTTCCTCCTACAATTATTTATTAAATATTTGGAGCTTTTAAAATTTTCCAATTTTTATCAAGCATTAAATTTGCTTCAGTTAGATTTTGTAGTTTTTTAAAATCTAGTTCCTCAACTATCTCCCTAACTAATAATCACTCATTTGTTACATCTATAACAGATAAGTTGGTATATATTCTTCTTGCGCCTCTTTTTGCTGTTAGTGGATAACTACATCTCTTTAATATTCTGGGTTTATTGTCTTTTGTGCAATGATTCATGAGTACCCTGACATCATTACACCCCACAACTAAATCCATTGCCCCTCCAACTGAAGGTACTAACATTTTATCACCTGTGGACCAATTTGCAATATCACCCTCTTCAGAAACTTGAAAAGAACCTAGAAAAACCATATCTAAATGTCCACCCCTCATTATAGAAAAAGAAAGTGCACTATCGAAAAAAGAGCCTCCCTTTACAATTGTGACTAAGTCTTTACTAGCATTCTGCAAATAAAAATCCTCATTTCCTTTTGATGGAGCCGGTCCCATGCCAAGCATGCCATTTTCTGTATGATAAATTACTTCTATTTCAGGATTAACATATAAAATTTTGCTGATCCTCTATCTGCAACACCAGCATTATTTGAAGCAATAGTTAAATCAGTTGTATCACTTTCAATTAAAGCATCGATAAGCTCTAAGGGCACAGCACATTCGCCAAATCCACCTACAAGAACTGTGCTACTACTTTTTATCCCTTTTATTATTTCCTTTGTTTCATAAATGCATTTATTTATCATATAAACTACCTCTTAGTTAATTACTAAGTGATTTGATTAAATTTTTTGCTATTATGATCTTTTGAATCTCACTTGTACCTTCATACAGCTTAAAAAGCCTAACATCTCTATAAAGTCTTTCAACAGCATTATCCCTAATATAACCATATCCACCATGTATCTGAACCCCTCTATCTGCCACTTTATTAACCATCTCTGTAGCAAAAAGCTTAGAGCAAGAAGAAACTAATGTAATAGGTTTGCCATCATCATAATTCTTAGCTGCATCAATAACCATGCATTTGGCAGCATAACACTCTGCTTTACTTTCAGCTATCATAGACTGAATCATCTGAAAATCTGATATAGGCCTTCCAAATTGTTTTCTATTTGTAGCATATCTTAGGGATTCATCTATAATCCTTTCAGCTACACCAACACTGACTGCAGCCATATGTATTCTTGCTCTTTCTAAAATCTTCATTGCAGAGATAAAACCCTTTCCTTCTTCTCCTAACAAAGCTGAAGAGGAAACTACACAATTTTCAAATATAACATCTGAAACATGTCCTCCCCACATCCCCATTTTTTTCTCATAGGGTCCTATTGATATACCCTTAGTGTTTCTTTCTATTACAAAAGCAGAAACACCTTTAGCTCTTTTTCCCTCAGGATTAGTTCTTGCAAAAACAGTGAAAAGCCCTGCTTCTGGTGCATTAGTTATAAATCTTTTAGTGCCGTTTATTATATAATTATCCCCTTCTTTTATTGCAGTTGTTTTAAGAGAAGCCGCATCTGAGCCAACCTCAGGTTCTGTTAGGCAAAAGGATGCTATCATTTCACCAGAAGCTAATTTTGGCAGGTGTTTTTCTTTTTGTTCTCTGCTTCCG
>JAXHVM010000028.1 GCA_034189185.1 Deferribacterota bacterium | reverse complement strand
CAGAGGTGTGTTAACCCTTAATTTTGTCTGCTTTTTTGTGATTCCCTTCTTTTTCTTCTTATCAGGTTATGTTGCTAGGGTTAAACAAAAGACCTTTAAAGAGTATTTTGCGCATAAATTTAGCACATTAATGATTCCAATGTACATATTTAACATAATGTCAATGTTTCTTTTTTTTATTGTAGGTATTTTTTACAACGGTCCACTTGTAGAGGAACTTACAAAGTATGATTTAACGGAATTGCAAAAAATTATGGTAGTTTTGTTTGCTGGAGCTCCAGCATACAATTTTCCTACTTGGTTTTTGACCTGTCTTTTCACAACATCAATATTCTTTTATTTTATATTTAAAATAACAAAGGATGACACAAAAAAATTATTAATAGTAATAATCATATTATCAATAACTGGTTATCTTATGGAGTCTTTAAAAAATGTTGTGCCAAACTTTCACTATGTAATGTATTTTTGGTTCATACCAACCGCTTTAACATCAACTACATTTTATCTAATTGGTTATTTAACAAGAAGACTCCAGATTTTTGAAGTTATAGAATACAATAAAAATCTTAAGTATCTTTTTTTTATTATTCCTTTTATATTACTAGTAATAACAACCCATTTGTTCGGTTTTTATAAATATCCTGAGTATGAAAGCTATAGAGGCGGGCCTTATATGAACCATTTACTTTTTGGCAACTTTTTTATTTTTTATTTCTCAGCTTTTCTAGGGATCATTATGTCCACAACGCTTTCTATGTTTGTTAAAAAGAATAAATATTTAGATTATGTTGGTAAAAGAACCCTTTATTTGCTTGGTTTTATTGGCTTTTTCTATCAGTTTACTACGGGTATGGTAGTATATATTTATGCTATATATATTGGTAGTAATAATTATCTATTTTTTATATGTTACTGTATATTTTTTGCGCTTGTTCAATTGCTTTTGTCATTGCTTTTAATGAAGCCTGTATATACTATTGTTAATAAAAGTGTAGATAAATCAAAATATATGTTAAATGTGCTATTAGGAAATAAATCTTTTTGATCTAAAATTATGGCAGAAAAAAAAGAGTATCTAGATTATTTCAGAAAGTATGTGAAAGGTTTTAAAATGGAAGATATAAATGTTGATAACATTAAAAAATTAGGGGATATGGCAATGGATTTAGAGCTATCTCCTATCATTGCAATGCCATATTCGGGCAACATTGATGAGATAGTAACATATGAAACTGATGAGATTACTGCTCAGTGTCCTGTTACAACAATACAAGATTATTATAAATTAAAGCTAACTTTTATACCAGATAAAGTTGTTCCAGAATTAAAAAGTTTGAAATTTTATTTCTTATCCTTTAAAGATATACCTATATCGCATGAGAATTTGTTTGCAAAGATATATAAAGATTTTGTTAATGTAATTAAACCTTTAGAGGTTGATTTGAAATTAGATTGTTCTATTCGAGGTGGGATTAGGACAACAATAACTTATAAAAAAGATTTTAGAAAGAATGATTTTTAGCTTACAGAATAATTTTTTGGCTATTAATAATTAAGAGGTCTATACTATGAAAAGAAACATATTTATATATGCAATCTTATTGTTATTTCCCTTATATGTTAGCTCAGCTGAATTTGCAGCAGATGTAATTGAGATTAATAATGGCTACATATCAAAGAAAGGAAAAATTTATGTAAAAGATAATAAGAGAAGGATTGAATTTAATGATAGTGTTGAAAAGGTTATAACTATATTAGATCTTAATAAAGATAAAGGATATATATTAGATCCAAAGAATAAAGCTTATGTAACAATTTATAATATAAAGTCATTAATTGGAGAGGATAAAATATATAATAATAAAAATGCTAAAAATATTGGTACTGAGATTATAGATAATCTAAAATGTAAGATCTTACAGGTTAATGAAAAAGATAATATTATTTATAAATATTGGTATGCTGAATTAATCAATTTCCCTTTAAAAATAATTGTATCAACTGAAAATAAAGAAGTGTTTCATAGGGAATTTAAAAATATAAACATGAGAAAAATCGATAGTAGTTTATTTAGTGTTCCAAGGGACTACAAAAAGGTTAATTAGCTTATATGCAATTTATTAAAATAGGCATTATTGGATATGGTACAGTTGGACACGGATTAGTAAAAATCCTAAAGGATAAGAAAGACTTAATTAGGAAAAATAGTGGTTTAAACATCGAGATATTAGGGCTAGCTGATAGAAGTATTGGTAAGAAAAGGGACATCTATACTGAAGATATAGAATTAACGACAAATAACCCAAGAGAGGTTATAGAAAACCCTAATATAGATATTGTTGTAGAATTAATTGGTGGTATAGAAGATGCGAAGGATATTGTGTTAAATGCATTGCGTAAAAACAAACATATAGTTACAGCTAATAAGGCATTACTTGCTACATATGGCTCTGAGATATTTGAATTGGCAGATAATATGAACTTATTAGTAGGATTTGAAGCTTCAGTTGGGGGAGGGATACCAATCATTAGAGTGTTAAAGGAGGATATGTGTATTAATGATATTAGACAAATCTATGCTATTTTAAATGGAACATCTAATTATATATTAACAAAGATGGAACTAGAGGCTAAAGAATTTTCTGATGCGTTGTCTGATGCTCAAAAGGAAGGATATGCAGAAAGTGATCCTACTTATGATATTGAAGGAGTAGATGCTGCTCAAAAAATTACTTTGCTTGGATCTATTGCATTTAATAGGCTCTTAAATATTGATAATGTTTATGTTGAAGGTATATCAAAAGTAAGAAAAATTGATATAGATTTGGCTAACGAATTAGGCGGTAAAATAAAATTGTTGGCTATAGCTAAGAGTATGAATGGTTCTATAGATATAAGAGTACATCCAACGATTATCCCCAAGAGGTATTTTCTAGCTGATGTAACAGATGTTTATAATGCTGTATATGTTAGAACTAGTAAGGTTGATAGGACAATGCATTATGGTAAAGGTGCAGGTGCAATGCCAACAGGTAATGCTGTAGCATCTGACATTATATCAATAGGGAAAGACATTGTCAGTAGTAGCAGTAAAAGGGTGCCAATAATTGGTTATAAAAATGATTATATCAATAATATTAATATTATTGATATAAACGAGGTAGAATCAATATACTATCTAAGATTTACTGTTCTAGATGAGCCTAATGTTTTATCAAAGATTACTGGTATTTTAGGGAAAAATAAAATAAGTATAGTTTCTGCAATACAAAGGGGTGAATGGCTTAAAAATGGGATTATTCCATTGGTATTAATAACACATAAGACAAAAGGGAAAAATGTATTTGATGCGGTAAAGGAGATTGATAATAAAGACTTTGTTAAAGATAAAACTTTATTAATGAGAATTGAAAAGTAGAGCTTAAGGAGGTTATATGAAAATAGTTGTTATGAAGTTTGGGGGTACATCTGTTGGTTCAGTGGAAAAGATTAGAAATGTTGCAAACATTATTGAAAATAAAAGGAAAGAGTATGATGCTGTTGTCGTTACTGTATCAGCAATGGCTGGGGAAACAGATAGGCTTATAGGTCTTTTAAAATCAGTTGATACGAACTATGACCCCAGACTGTATGACGTGATTGTTTCAACAGGTGAACAAGTGAGTATTGCTCTTTTATCTCAGGCATTGTTATCAAAAGGTATAAAGGCAAAATCTTATACTGGTTGGCAAGCTGGTTTTATAACTGATGATTCTTATTCAAAATCTCGCATTATAAAAATTGATACAACAAGGATGAAAAATGATTTAGCAAATGGTTATGTTTGTGTGGTTGCTGGCTTTCAAGGTATTACAGAAAGTAGAGAGGATATTACTACTCTTGGAAGGGGTGGTTCTGATACAACAGCAGTTGCACTAGCTTGTGCACTTGATGCGGATTTTTGTGAAATATATACTGATGTTGACGGGGTTTATACTGGCGATCCTAGAAAAATTAAAGGTGCTAAAAAATTAGATAAAGTATCCTATAGGGAAATGCTTGAGTTATCAGCAGTTGGTGCAAAAGTACTTCACTCTAGAAGTGTTGAAATTGCAATGAAATATAATATTCCTGTAAAGGTTTTATCCTCTCTAGAGAAAAAGGAGGGAACAATCATAACCTCTGCAGATTTAACTGCTACTGATGGCGTTGCTGGTGTTGCTATAAGTGAGGAAACTAAATACGAGGTTTTAGATAATTTATATGATAAAAATTTAATTGAAAGATTTTCAAAAAGTGCAATTGATTATGATATGTTGAATATTGAGGATAGATATTTTAGTCTTTATGTAAAAGATTCAGAAAGTGATAGAGCATATTATTTATTGTTAGATTTATATAGTAAGGATAAAATAAAAATTAATAAAGATAGGGTTAAAATCTCAGTTGTTGGGAATAAACTGAAAAACAATATGGCGCTCTTTAATAAATTAAGGGAATCTATTAAAAATAAATGTAATTGTTATGATTATTATGTATCCTATATCAGGTATAGTTTTGTAGTTGATAAGATATATGCTAGTGAAATAGCTAATTTAGTTCATAATGAAACTATTAATATCCAATAATTCTATAGCTAATTATTGTATTTGTTTTTTGTAAAATATAAATAATATATGTAAATTACATTTGCAAAGATATTGATAATTAGCTATATACATATAATAAAAGTTATATAAATAAATAAAGGAGGTTGTTCATGAACAAAAAAGAGCTAATTGAGAAAATGAGCACAAAATCAGGGTTGACAAAAATCCAATGTGAAAAGGCTTTAAAGTCATTTGAGGAAAGCATAACTGAAGCTTTAGCAAGTGGCGATAAAGTAACATTAGTTGGTTTTGGTACATTTTCAGTTTCTAACAGAAAAGAAAGAAAGGGTAGAAACCCTCAAACTGGCGAGGTTATTGATATTCCTGCTAAAAAAACACCTAAATTTACTGCAGGTAAGAACCTAAAAGACTCTGTTTAATTTATTTATCCTGCCACTTATTAGTTTAAGTGGCAGGATATAATATAGGAATTATACAATGATTTGGAATGATGAATTTGAAACCCTACCAAGGGAAGTTTTAGATGCCCTACAGCTTAAAAGATTAAAAAAAGTTATAGAGCGAGTAAGAGTTAACGTCCCTTTCTATAGGGATAGATTTAAAAAATTAAATATTGATGAGAATAATATAAATTCCATATCGGATATTAGGAAGTTACCTTTTACAACAAAAGAAGATTTAAACAATAATTATCCCTTTAATATGTTTGCTGTACCAAGGTATGAAATTGTAAGAATACATGCATCTAGTGGTACAACAGGCAAACCAACTGTTGTTGGCTATACCAAAAGGGATATAAGTATATGGTCTGAGATTATTGCGCGTGCACTATATGCGGCAGGAATCAGAAAAGGTGATATAATCCAAAATTCCTATGCCTATGGTTTATTTACAGGTGGCTTGGGTATACATTATGGTGTTGAAAAGATAGGTGCTTCTGTTGTACCAACTTCTGGAGGCAATACAAAAAAGCAAGCAATAATATTAAAAGATTTTGGTGTTGATGCTTTAACATGTACCCCGTCTTACAGTCTATGTCTGTATGATGCATTTGTTGAGCTTGGTATAGATCCTAGTGAATTGAATCTAAGGGTAGGTATTCTTGGTGCAGAGCCATGGTGCAACGAGATGAGAAACGAGATTGAAGATAAGCTTAAAATATCTGCTTTAGATAT
The DNA here is from genome assembly GCA_034189185.1 of Deferribacterota bacterium. Lineage (NCBI taxonomy): Bacteria > Pseudomonadati > Deferribacterota > Deferribacterota bacterium. The sequence goes on along the minus strand of JAXHVM010000028.1, from coordinate 10,831 downwards.
ATATGGACTTACTGAGATAATAGGGCCTGGTGTTGGCTTTGAATGTATTGAATCAAAGAATGGTATGCATATTAATGAAGATCATTTTTTAGTTGAACTGATAAATCCCAATACACTAGAACCTGTTAGCGAAGGAGAGGAAGGAGAATTAGTCTTTACTACATTAACAAAGGAAGGGATGCCACTTATAAGATATAGAACGAGGGACATAACTAGGGTTGTTGGCGAAATGTGTCTTTGTGGTAGAACAACGAAAAAGATAGAGAAGATACGTGGCAGAAGTGATGACATGTTGATTATTAGAGGTGTCAATGTTTTTCCATCACAGATTGAAGCAATTATATCGCAGGTAGAAGGGGTATTACCCTATTATCAAATTGTTGTTGATAGAGTTAAAAATTTAGATACCATTGAGATATTAGTTGAAGTAGAGGATGAACTTTTTTCAGATGAGGTTAGAAAGTTGCAAGAAATATCTAAAAATATTGAAAGAGAGATAAAGAGTGTTATTGGTTTAAGTAGCAAGGTTAGACTTGTAGAATATAAAACATTGAAACGATTTGAAGGCAAGTCTAAAAGAGTTGTTGATAAGAGGGTACCCGTATAAAAGATATATACAAAATTACTCAAATATCTGTATTTTTAGAGAATGAGATAGGCAGGCTTTATAAAATAATAAAGATATTAAGCGATGAAAATATAAATATAAGAGCCTTATCAATAGCTGATACCTCAGATTTTGGTATACTTAGATTAATATTAGATGATCCTATAAAGGGATTTAGAGTTCTTAAGGGTTTTGAATTAACAGTTGGTAAGACCGATGTTGTTGCAGTTGAGGTTCCTGATAGACCAGGTGGCTTGGCTAGTGTTTTGAAGATTTTAAAGGAAAATGAGCTGAATGTTGAATATATGTATGCTTTTGTAGAAAGAAGTAAAGAGTGTGCAATAATGATATTTAGATTTGATGAGCTTGATGAATCTATTAGGGCCTTGATAAAGAATAATATTATTTTAGTACCAGCAGAGAAATTGTATAACCTATGATTAATAACTTCCTTTCTTTAGATAATATTAAATACTGGGATGAAAAAAAAGAAAAAGTGTCTCATGATGAACTTAAGGGTTTGCAGCTTGAAAGAATCAGATATAACCTAGCTTATGTTTACAATAGGGTTCCTTTTTATAAAAAGCTTTTTGATGAAAATTCTATTGATATTACTGCTGTAAATAACTTTGAACAATTTAGGAATATTCCATTTACAACAAAGAAGGATATTGAGGAATACTACCCTTATGGTTTTTTTGCGGTCCCATTAAAGTCAATTGTTAGGATTCACTCTACAAGCGGTACAACTGGTAAACCAACTGTTGTTGGTTATACGAGATCTGATATTGAGCTGTGGAAAGATTTAATCGCAAGGATTATAACATTTGGTGGTGTTACAAGCGATGATATAGTGCAAATTGCCTTTAACTACGGCTTATTTACTGGGGGCTTTGGTTTGCACTACGGAGCTGAACATATTGGAGCTACTGTGATACCAACATCTAGTGGTAATTCTAAAAGACAAGTAATGATAATGAAAGATTATAGAACCACCGCTTTGGTTTGTACTCCAAGTTATGCTTTGCATTTAACTGAGGTTATTGATGAAATGGGAATAAAAAAAGGTGAATTAGCTCTTAAATATGCTCTATTGGGAGGCGAATCATTTACTGAAAATTCAAGGAATAGGCTTGAGGAACGACTAAACATTATAGCAACTGATAATTATGGTCTATCTGAGGTTATGGGGCCAGGTGTGGCTGGTGAATGTATATTTAGGCAAGGTTTACATATTAATGAGGATCACTTTTATGCAGAAATTATTGATCCAGATACAGGAGAGGTATTACCAGAAGGGGCGACAGGCGAGCTTGTAATAACTACTCTAACGAAGGAAGGGATGCCACTTATAAGATATAGAACGAGGGATATAACTAAACTATATTATGATCATTGTCCTTGTGGCAGAACATTTATTAAAATGGATAAGCCGGTGGGGCGAACGGATGATATGTTTATTGTAAATGGTGTTAATGTATATCCTAGTCAAATTGAGGAAGTTATATATGATTTAAGGCTCATAAATGATAACTATATGATATATTTAAAAAAGAAGGGTTATCTAGATGTTTTTGAATTGCATATTGAAGTAAATGAGAACATATTTTATGATGAAATGAAAAAGCAGAAAGAACTAATAGATAATCTAACAGATGCTATTATAAAAGTAATAGGGGTTAAACCAGTAATTAAGTTGGTATCGCCTAAAAGTATAAAAAGATTTGAGGGGAAGGCTAAGAGGGTTGTTGATCTGAGAAACCCTTGATTAAATGAAGTTTTTTGCCCATGTTAATATTTGGGTATGACCAAGCTCTTTAAACATATCTTTAAATTTTTGTTTTTCGATGAAAATTCTATAAAATGGCTTTATTATAATAATACTATTAATGAAAGATTATTTTTTTTATATCTTTTAACTTTATTAATTCCTTTTAAAGAAATTTCTTATGATAAAATTTATTTTTTGAATTTAAATATGATTATCAATAACCTTATTTTATTATTTGTTTATTTTTTTATATTATTTATTTTTTTGATATTTAAAAATATATCATTTTTAGGTTTCTTACGTATATTTTTAGCAATTGAATTTTTAAATATTTTTAATATTCTTACTATTTTTATGAATCAAAATAATTTATTATATTATTATAGTATTGTTATTGGATGGTATTTGACCCTATCAGTTTATGCAGTAAGTGTGCTAGCAAAATTAAAGTATATGCATTCAATAATGTTAGTTTTGTTTGTATTTATACTAACCATATCTATACCCATTAAGTTTTAAATTATGATAAATCTATTAAAATCATATAAATTTGAATTTGGATATACGAAAAAATCGTTAGGTCAGCATTTTTTGATAAATAAAGAGATGTTAAATTTAATAGTAGAAGAATGTATGCATTATATTAATGATCCAAAATTATCTAATATTATTGAAGTAGGGGCAGGTTGTGGTTTATTAACCCAATTTCTTTTAGAGAGGGGCTTAAATGTTACAGCTATTGAGATTGATAATAAGCTTTGTGATTTTTTGCAAAGATATTTATTTTATTATCCAAATCTAAAAATATTAAATCAAGATTTTTTGGATTTTAATTTAGATAAAGATGAAGCAATAATTGTTGGAAATCTTCCCTATAATACAGCTGCAAGAATGTTTTTATATAGTATTAACTTTGTATCAAATATAAGGTGTATGATATTAATGTTTCAAAAAGAGGTGGCTGAGAGAATAATAAGTATGCCAAACTCAAAGAAATATAGTTATATTTCTGTTATAACTAGATATTATTTTGATGTGGAAAAAATTGCTAATATATCGGGTAAGAACTTTTGGCCTTCTACAGAGGTTAATTCTACTATACTTAAGTTTTTCCCTAAGAATAGGATATTCAATGACATGGAAAAGGAGAGAGATTTTTTTAATTTTTTAAAAATAGCATTTAAAATGAAGAGAAAAACATTGAAAAATAATTTAAGATCCTATACTAATAGTGAGTTAGTAATTGATAAATTTTTTAAAAAAGATGTTAGGGCTGAAGAACTAGACCTAGAAGATTTTATTAAGCTCTATAATAGTCTAGTTTAAATAAATAATAAAGTATTGATTAAATAGTGAAAAGATTTTAAATTAATTAGTGGTGGGTTTACCCACTAATTTTTTTGTGCTATATTATGGAATTTCTAAACGAGATAAGGAAGTATTTAGATACTATATTGGATGAATATAGTGTTGAACTCTTTGATATTACGTATAGAAAAGAAAACAGAGGTTATGTGTTAAGAGTAATATTGGATGGAGATAACGTTGGCATTGCAGATTTAGAGGTAGTATCGAAAAGGCTTAAATATTGGCTAGATAGCGAGGGTGTCATACCCTTTGATAATTATAATATTGAAGTCTCTACACCTGGTATAAATAGGCCTTTAAGGAATCTTAAGGATTATAAAAAATATATAGGTTATAAAAGTTCAATATATTTAATAAAGAACAACCCCTATAAAAGGAAATTTATTAAAGGCAAGATAATAAATGTAGATGGAAATAATATATTACTAAAAGAGAAAGAAAAATATTATAATATCGATTATAATATGATAAAAAGAGCAAATCTTGATGTAGATATAACTTTTAATTAGAGGAGATAGATGAGCAGAGAATTAATAAAAATAGTTGATGAGTTGAGTAGAGAAAAAGGACTTAATAGATCTCAGCTTTCAGAGGTATTAAAAGAGTCAATTATTGCTGCAGTTAGTAAAAAATATGGTAAGCAGATTTCACCAAAGATAGAGATGGATTTAGAAAAAGGTGACCTTACTATAAATATACCAAAGAAAGTTGTACGTGTTGTTGAGAATAAATGGTCAGAGATATCAAAAGATGATGCTTTGAAAATAAATGATAAGGTTAGAATTGGAAGTGAGGTGGAGGTTCCAATTACAATAGAGAGCCTGGGTAGACAAGCGGCAACAATAGCAAAACAAAAACTATTAGAAGAATTAAGAAACACTGAGAAACAGGTTATTTTAGATAAATATCAGAATAGGGTTGGAGAAATCATAACTGGTGTTGTAGTTAAATCAGACAAAAATGGTTTGCTAGTGAATGTTGGTAAAGCAGAAGCTATGTTGTATAAAAGGGAGATGATCCCAGGGGACGTTTATAATAGAGGAGATTATGTAAGGGCATTGCTATCAGAGATAAGAATTGTGAGAGGATGGCCTCAGTTAATATTATCAAGAACTCATCCAGATTTTTTGAAAAAACTATTTGAAGTTGAAATACCAGAAGTATTTGAAGGTATTATAGAGGTTAAGGCTGTTGCAAGGGAACCTGGGGACAGAGCAAAAGTGGCTGTATACACGACAAATGCAAATATTGATCCTGTTGGTGCGTGTATAGGCTTGAAAGGCATGAGGATAAATGGGATTAGCAATGAACTCAGAGGAGAGAAAATTGATGTTATTGAATGGTCTCCAGATGTAGTAAAATTTGTATGTGTTGCTATATCTCCAGCAGAAGTTATACTAACAAACATATTCGAGGATGAGGAGACAATCGAGGTTATTGTGCCTGATGATCAATTATCTCTTGCTATCGGGAAGAAGGGTCAAAATGTAAGATTAGCTGCAAGAATTACAGGGTGGAAATTAGATGTGTTAAAGGAAAGTGAATATAATGAGATCAGAAAAGAAAGAATGTCTGAGCAAGAACAGGAGTGGAAAGAATTTTATGAATTATATAATCTTGAAAATTTACAATATTTAACCGAAGAAATGATTTCAAAATTATTTCAGAGTGGTATAAATGATGTTGAAAAATTATCAACGGCTTCAATAGAAGAAATAAAAGAAGTATTACAAGTTAATGAAGAGGAAGCTATCGACATAATAAACAAGGCAATAGATTATCTAACTTCTAAACTGGAAGGAATGGAGGAATAAGTTTTGGCTAGATTTAATTTAGAAGAAATCGCAAAAAAAGTTGAGATGAATATTGATGAGCTTGTTAAAAAACTTAAAGATGCTGGTTATAATGTAGATAATAATATTAAGGTTATAGGGGAAAATGAGGTGAAATCCTTGGGGTTGGATCCTAGAAAACTACAGATAGATAAGAGACAAGATATGCTAAAACAGGCTTTGGAAAGGCATAAAAGAAATCCTAAGGCAAAAGAGGTATTAATAAAAGATAAAACTGAAGCAGTTAAAAAGAGGAAGATAACTAGAGAGGAATTATTAAAAAAGAAACAGGAGCTAAAATCAAGCTTGCAAAAGGTTGAGATAGAAAGAGAGGGAAAAGATAGAAAAGAAATTGAAAGGGAGTTATTAAAAGAAAAAGATAAACCTATTGAATCAAAAGTAGAGCTAGAAAAAGATGAAGTCAAAGAAGAAAAGAGGCCTGAGACTGAATTAAAAAGTAAAGAAGTGAGACAGACCTATGATGACATGAAAACAGAGAAAATTGAAGAGCTTATAGAAGAGGTCGATAAAACTAAAAGTGACAAGGGTGAAGAAGAAAGTCAAGCAAAACCCTTAGATAAAGAGAAAATAAAAGAAGATGAAGATATATTTGAGAAGAAGAAAGTAAAATCAAAGAAGCAGAGTAAAAAAGATAAACATTTGCAAAAAAGCATTATAGAAGGTATTGAAGAATTAAAATATGTAGAAGATATTGAAAAAGGTAAAATAGAAGAAGATTTTCATAAACAAGAAGAAGAGAAGAAAAAGAAAACAGATAAAAAGTCTAGTAAAGCAGATGAAGAAAAGAGTAAGAAACCAAATAAGATAACTATAGGAGAGAACATTAGGGTAGCTGATCTATCGGAGCTTATAGGTATTAGAGCTAATGAGTTGATTAAGAAACTAATGCAAATGGGTGTAATGGCAAATATTAATGACTATATAGATTATGAAACTGCTGAGATATTATGTGCAGATTATAATATAGAAGTTGAGGCTAATCTCGAGACAGAGGATGGCTTGTTGCCTCAATATGAGGATAAGCCAGAAGATTTGGCCCCAAGATCTCCTGTAGTTACAGTTATGGGACATGTTGATCATGGTAAGACAACGCTTCTTGATTCTATTAGAAAAACAGCTGTAGCTGCTTCAGAAAAAGGTGGTATAACCCAACATATTGGTGCTTATGAGGTAAACACACCTAATGGCAAGATAACCTTTATTGATACACCTGGACATGAAGCCTTTACCTCAATGAGATCAAGAGGTGCCAATATTACAGATGTTGCTATTTTGGTTGTTGCTGCTGATGATGGAGTTATGCCACAAACCAAAGAAGCGATAGATCATATAAGAGCAGCCGGTGTAAGGATGGTTGTTGCAATAAATAAGATAGATAAAGCTAATGCAAATATAGAAAGGGTTAAATCACAGCTAGCAGAGATTGGAGTAATACCAGAGGAATGGGGTGGTGATATACAATTTCAAGAAATATCAGCTGTTAAAGGTAAGGGAATAGATGAATTATTAGATAAGATATTACTAGAGGCTGAGATTTTAGATTTAAAGGCTAATAAAAACAGGCCTGCAGAAGGTATTATAATTGAATCAACACTTGATAAACATAGAGGTCCTGTTGCTACAGTTCTAGTTAGAAATGGCACTTTGAGAAGAGGGGATGTATTTGTGGCAGGAACAGTAGTTGGTAAGGTTAGAGCAATGTTTAATTATATGGGTAAGAATATTTCTAAGGCTACCCCATCAATGCCTGTTGAAGTAATGGGTTTTGAAGATGTTGCTGATGCCGGTGAAAGACTAATTGTTGTTGATGATGAAAGTATAGCAAAAAAGGTTGTTGAGATAAGAAGAGAAAGGCTTGAGAAAAAGAGATCGCAGCAACAAGGTCAACTTTCTGTAGAGCAAATTTTTGAAAAAATGAAAGAAGGGGAGATAAAAAATCTGAATATTATCATAAAAGGTGATACTCAAGGTTCAGTTGAGGCATTGAAATCATCCCTTTTGAAGCTTTCCAATGATGAAGTAAAGATCAATATAATACATGATAATGTGGGTGGCATTAGGGAATCTGATATATTATTGGCATCAGCTTCAAATGCATATATTATAGGGTTTAATGTAAGACCTGATAGTAAGGCTAAAAGTGCAGCTGAGAGAGAAGGTGTTAATATTTATACATATTCTATTATATATGATGTTATTGAGGATGTTAAAAATATCTTAAATGGTATGTTAGCACCAAAAATTAGAGAAAACACTATTGGCAGGGCAGAGGTTAGAAAAATTATATTTATAAGTAAAGTTGGTAATGTAGCAGGCTGCTATGTTTTAGAAGGAAAGGTTGTTAGGGATATGCCTGCTAGGGTTGTTAGGGACGGTGTTATTGTCTATGAGGGTAAAGTAGAAAGCGTTAAAAGATTTAAGGATGATGTTAAAGAAGTTCAAAGTGGATATGAATGCGGTATAAATATAAGTAAATTTAACGATATTAAGGAAGGCGATATCATTGAAGTCTATGAACTCATAGAGGAAAAAGCTGCGTTATAAATACATATTAATGGATAAATGTAGTTGACAATTGGTTTGATATTAGTTGAGATTTTAATTAATGACGCTTTTTCGTTAAAAGAAAAACGGAGTGTTTTAAAGGGTCTTAAGGATAGGGTCAAAAATAATTTTAATGTTTCAATTGCAGAGGTTGGTGATTATGATATATGGAATAAATCCGCAATTGCAATTGTAACAGTTTCAAATATGGGTAAACATGTAGAAAGAACATTTAATGATATAATTAATTTTTTTGATAACTTCTACAATATAGAAATCATAAATATAAGAAAAGAGTTATTATAATGAAGAGATATAATTATAGAGATAAAAGGATTGCAAAACAAATATTTAATGAGTTATATTTAATAGTAAGTTTTGAATTGAGGGATGCTATATTTGAAAATGTAGTTATTACTGATGTAGTTGTGACACCAGATTTAGGATTGGCAAGGGTATATATAATATCAAATAATAAAAATATACAACCCTATATATTAAAGGAAAAGCTCGATAAGGCAAAAGGTTTTATTAAGATGAAATTAATAGAAAGGCTCTATATGAAGAGAATGCCTATGATAGAGTTTATAGTAGATCAAAATATATTACAAGCTGAGAAAATTGAAAAGTTAATAGATGAACTTAGAAAAGAATAGTTGTTTTTTAAATATAAATAAGGCAAAACATGTTACATCTACAGATGTTGTTAATCTGGTTAAAAAATTATTGAGAGTAAAAAAGTGTGGTCATGCTGGTACTTTAGATCCAATTGCAACAGGGGTACTCCCTATAGCCTTAAACAAGGCAACAAAATTAGTTTCTATGATCTATGAAAATGATAAAGAGTATCTAGTTACAGCTAAAATGGGCATTAAAACTGATACTTTTGATATAACTGGAAATACTATAAAAATAAGTGAATATGTACCTGAAAAGGATGAATTATTAAAAGTAATTGAAAATTTTATAGGGGAGATAGATTTAGAAATTCCAATATATTCTGCTGTAAAAATAAATGGTGAAAGAGCCTATAATCTTGCTAGAAAAAATCTCATTAGCAGTTGTGGGACTAAAAAGAGTAAAATATATGATATAGATTTTATAAGTTATGAATATCCCTATTTTAAATTATTGATAAAATGTGGTAAAGGGACTTATATAAGAAGTTTAGTAAATGAAATTGGGTTGAAAATGGGTTCTTTTGCAACAGTTGTTGATTTAGTTAGATTAAGAGTTGGTAAATTTATGATTGAAGATGCAATCCCTTTTGGCAAATTGAAGGAAGGCAAGATCACCGAAAATGATGTAGTTAGCATAAATAATATATTAGATTTGCCAAGAATTATTGTTAGAGATTCAGCTAAAGATAAGATTAAAAATGGTCAATTTCCTAATAGAAGTGAATGTATATTTTTACCTGAAGGTAAAACATATAAAGCAGCAATATATGATGAAAGTAATGAACTACTTGGAGTAGCAAGAAGAATTGATGACAAAGCAGGATTAAAATATAAGATAGAAAAAATGTTAGTAAGTTAGGAGGTTATAATTATGGTTCTTACAAAAGAGAAGAAGAAAGGAATAATTGAGAAATTCAAGTTGCATGAAAGTGATACAGGTTCGCCTGAGGTTCAGATTGCTATATTAACAGAGCGAATAATTTATCTGACAGAACATCTAAAAAAGTTTAAAAAAGACCATAGTTCAAGGAGAGGTCTTTTAAAACTAGTGGGACAGAGAAGAAAACTTCTCAACTATCTAAGAAGAGAAAATTTTTCAAGATATAAAAAAGTAATACAAGAATTGGGGCTAAGGAAATAATATGATTAAGAAAATAAACAAAAAAGAAATATTTCTAGATAGCCACTCTGAACCTATAATATTAGAGACAGGATGGAAGGCAAAAAAAGCCAATGGCAGCGTGTGGATTAAGCAAGGAGGAACAGTTGTTTTGGTAACAGCTGTTATGAATAAAAAAAATGCTGCCTTTGCCGATTTTTTTCCTTTGACTGTTAATTATATTGAAAAGTTTTATGCTGTTGGGAAAATACCGGGAGGATTTTTAAAAAGAGAGGGTAGACCCACTGATAAAGAGACATTAGTTTCTAGGCTTATTGATAGGCCTTTGAGGCCCCTTTTCCCTGATGGTTTTAGAAATGAAACCCAAGTTATTGCAACTGTGGTTTCTAGTGATCCAACATATCCAGCTGATATTTTAGCTTTAAATGGTGCTAGTGCTGCTATTAGTATTTCAGATATCCCTTTTAATGGTCCAGTTGCTGCTGTTAGAGTTGGTAAAAAGGACGGCTCATTAATAGTTAATCCGACCCAGGAAGAAATTGATGATTTAGATTTAAATATAATTGTTGCTGGAACTTACGATGCAATAGTTATGGTTGAAGCAGGTATGAAAAATGTTAAAGAAGAAGAGGTTATAGAATCTCTTGATTATGGACACTCTTATATTAAAAAAATTGCTGAAGCCCAAGTGGATTTTTCTAAAGAGTGTGGTAAGGAAAAATTTGAGTATAAGGATTTTAGTGTTGATGAGAACCTGTTAAGTACGGTTAATAATATGGTAGCTGATAAAATAAATGAGGCTTTAAGAATATCTGATAGGAATATGAGATATGAAGCCCTTGATAAGATCAGGGAAAGGTTTTTAGAAGGGATAGGAATGGATGAAAA
>JAXHVM010000027.1 GCA_034189185.1 Deferribacterota bacterium | reverse complement strand
TTTTATTTAATTTATCTACATGTGTAAATATTTTATTAACAGTGCTCTTATTAAGCTTTCTTGCATCTTCTAATAATATATCAAAAATATTAAACTTTAAAATCTCTTGTCCTACCACTTCAGTTACTTCTTTAAGAGACTTTATCTTATCAAAATAGGACCTATCATATCCCTCTTCATTTATCTGTTTGGCAATATCTAACAATCTATCTATATCATTTTCATTCATCTTTTAAACCTAATAATTTAAAAACCTTAGTTTTTAAGGTATCAGGTGTAAAGGGCTTAACAATATAATTATTCACACCATGCTTTAAAGCCGTTAATATATCCTCCTTTGCTGCCTCTGTAGTAACCATCAAAACAGGAATATTCTTATATTCATCAGATGATCGAATTGCTTTTAAATACTCCAACCCATCCATCTCAGGCATATTCCAATCGAGAATAATTAAATCTATTTGCTCATCGCTTTTACCCATCACATCCAAAGCCTCTACACCGTTACTACCTTCTAAAAAATTTTTAAAACCTAGCTTTTGCAATGTGTTTTTAATTATTCTTCGCATTGTTAGTGAATCATCAACAACCAATATGTTGTGGTCATATTCCATTTATACCTCCTTATCTGCCAAATGTTTTATTCTTTCATCTTTCTTTAATATCTCTTTAATCTTTAATCCGAAATAACCATCGGCAACAACAACTTCGCCATAGGCTATAGTCTTATTATTTACAACCAATTCAACTGGCTCATTAACAGATTCTTTTAGCTCGATTACATTTCCACTTGTAAAATTAAGCAGATCCTTTAGGTATACCTTAGTTGTACCTATTTTAACAGCAACAGGCACCTCTATATCAAGAAGCATATCAATATTACGAGCCCCTGTACCACCTTCTTCTTTATAGGCATCATTAGTTCCAACATGATCTTCCAATTTGCTATTAATAAAAAATACAAAACCTATATTCTCTGAATCTATATTACAACTGAAAGATATTGCAATATATTCATTTTTAAAGGTATTTACTAGCCTCTCATCTACATTAAGTATTGAATTAGCTTTTAAATCGATCTTTTCGCCAAATTTCTCATAGAAAGGGACATTAATACTGCTAGTAATCTGCCTCAATAATTCTAATGCAGCATCTATCTTTTCATCAGAAAAGAGTTGTTCCTTCTTATACTCACCTGTTAACATTATATTTGATAGACCAATTAAATCCTCCCTTATAAAAAAGAATCCCCCCTCTAGCTTATGTATGTTATCATAAACCTCAGCTATTGCTTCATCCATAAATTTTTCAGAAAACATATCAATTTTAAAAACTCCGCTACTAGTAATGTTTACTTCAATCTCTCTATTAGCTATTGCTTCTAATGCCTCTTCTATTTGTTCCTTTAACAATTCAGCTAAATCTTCAATAAAATTATTCATTTTCTTTTTCTCTGCCAATTTTTATATCATATTTAGATGGTAATATATCTTTAATCTTTACCGCCTTTTTCGTTCCTGATTTACCTAACTCACAAGTATATTTATATACATTTTCTACATATAATTCAAAGGGTTCATCAACCTTCTTATCAAAAACTATAACATCATCTTTAGTTAGTCCCATCACATCCTTTATTGGTAAAATTGTCTTACCCATATTAACTTTTAAAGATACCTTGGCATCCTCTAATAATTTTAATACTTTATCACCAAATACACCCTGTTTAAATCTTTTTGCTCCAATCAGCCAATCTTGTGAGCTAAGTTTTGGCAATAATGGTTCAATTGTAATGGTAGGATAACAAATATTAATCATACCTGAAGCTTCACCAAGTTTCACATCAAATACAACCAAAACTACAACCTCGTTTTGTGCAACAATCTGAACTATTTGAGGGCTATTCTCACTAACTTCCTTCCTAAATTTAATATTAGGAACTATCTGTTTCCATACATCTTGCAAATCTTTCATAATTATTGATATTAAATTATTAATAATATCCTGCTCCAGTCCCGTTAATTCTCTAATTTTATAAAGAGGCTCGCCTGACCCACCTAACAATTTATCTATTATTGGATATACGAGGGATGGATTTATTTCTAAAACAATATTTCCCTCTAATGGCACCATACTTAATATATTAAAACTAGTTGGATCTGGTAGCGACAACAGAAACTCCCCATAGGTCATTTGGTCAATACTTATTAAATTTATATCTATTATTGTTCTTAAGAAAGATGACAAACTTGAGCTGAAATTTCTTGCAAACTTATCATGTAAACTCCTTATAGATCGGAGTTGTTCCTTTGATACTCTGTCAGGCCTTCTAAAATCATAGGCTGATACCTTCTTTGGGACAAAATCCAATTCCTCATATTTTTTCTCCTCTACACCCTCTTCAGCAACTGCCGACAATAATTCGTCAATCTCTTCTTGTGATAATATTTCAGCCATAAAGATTACCTTTTTACTATATTATATACACTGCATTTTATTCTTCAATTAAAAGCACAATATTTTACAATCTCTTCTGCAATTTTATCTAGAGAAACAACCCTATCTGCTAATTTACTCTCTACAACTGCCTTAGGCATCCCATAGATAACACAGCTATCTTCATCTTGAGCTATCATAGCCCCACCTTTCTGTTTTAATAGTTTAGCTCCCAACAAACCATCTTTCCCCATACCGGTCATAATTACTCCTAGTGAGTTACCTTCATAATTATTTGCAATCGATGTAAAGAGTACATCAACGCTTGGAATATATAACAAATCTCTAGGCTCATTAGTTAATTCTGTATAATAATGGGGGCCAACTTTCCTAACTTTCATATGGTAGCCACCTTTAGCAATATAAACTACATTCTCTTCTAGCTTTTCTTTTCCTTGAGCTTCAACAACAGACAATTTGCTCAACATATTTAGTCTATCTGCAAGAGATTTAGTAAATTTTGGAGGCATATGTTGGACTACAAGTATAGGCACCCCAATATCATTAGGAAGCTTTGATATAACTCTTTGTAAAGCCTGCGGTCCACCCGTTGAAGTACCAATACCAACTATCTCAATAGCCACTGCAGATACTTTTTTCTCTTCTTCAGCTACGATAGTAGTTTCCTTCTTAATTGTTTTTACTTCCTCATTTTCTGCTGGAGCTGGTTTTCTGCTCAATTTAGCTTTATGACGTCTTCTGCCAAAATATTTAATTTTAGCAACTAAATCTTCTTCTATTTTTAATATCCCAAAACTTGCGTAAGTTTTATCCTTTGTAATAAAATCTACTGCACCTAACTCCAAAGCATCAAGGGTAATCTTAGCTCCCTCAGTGGTTAAATGACTTACCACAATTACTGGCCTTGGATAATCTCTCATAATTATTTTTAAGGCCTCCATGCCATCCATTACGGGCATTTCTATATCCAATGTTACAACATCTGGATCTAATTCAGCTATTTTTTCAATTGCTTCTTTGCCATTTCTTGCATGACCGACAACATTAATCATAGGATCTTTTGCAATCATATTTTCAATAGCCTTCCTCATAAATGCTGAATCATCAACAATTAAGACATTTATTTTATCAAATGGCATTTTTAAGACCTCTTTTAATCTTCTTAATAGCCAAAGAGTGTAGTTGAGAAACCCTTGACTCAGTTATTCCTAATACATACCCAATCTCTTTCATAGTCAATTCCTCATAATAGTACAATGTTATAACTAATCTCTCTTTTTTTGGTAATTCATCAATCTTTTCTCCCAATAGTGTTGTAAACTCTTTTTTCTCTACAACTGTGTCAGGAGATTCAAAATAACTTTTAACTAAATCAACCAAATTTGTTCCGCTATCTTCAGATAGTGTAACGTCTAAACTGCTAACATTATTATTCTCTAAAAGATAGACATATTTATTAATAAATTTTTTATCAACACTAACATAATCTATTATTTCATCATATCTAGGTTTCCTGCCCAGCTTTTTACTTAATTCTTCAATCTCTTGTTCTAATCTTTTCAAATTTGTCCTAACATTCCTTGGCAAATGATCTAATCTACGTAGTGCATCAAGTATTGCACCTCTTATTCTCTTTTCTGCATAATTATCAAAACTAATAGCCCTCGACTCACTATAATTATTCAGTGCTTCAACTAAACCCAGATATGCTGCAGAATAAAGTTCGTCTATATCAACATGATCGGGCAGTATATTCTTGAATCTAAGGACAATATACTTTATCTTTGGTAAAAACCTAAAGGCTATTTTATTCTTTTCCTCTGTAATATTTGTCATGTTCATTTATCTAAAACATCTCTTTATAATATTTAATTATAATAGTTAAATATTTTAACAGTAACCTACATATAACATATACTATAATAAATACAATAAAATCCCTTATTATAAAAGATATCTCCAACCTAGCTGTAATGATTTTAAAAAAATATGATGCCATAAAAACTAAAACAGCAATTAAAAGTGCTAAATAATCATAAAATTTATTATCCATTCACCCTTTTACCTTTAAAGAAATTGTAAAAATTAAATCTTTTACTAACTTTTCTCTCACCGGCAATCTTATTAGCTATAGATAACAAATCCCTTGAATATTTAGTTTTAGGCATTGATTCACATATTAGCTTTTGTCCAATAATAGCCTTGTCAATATCTTTATCTTCTCTAATTGTTCCCAAATATTCTAGATTCACATTTAAAAACTTATTAATTATCCTCTTCAAGTTTTCATAAACCTTAACATCTCTACCAGCGCTTTTGACCCTATTTAAAACTAAATAAGCACTATCTACATTCTCTTCATGATTTACCACCTTGATTAATGCATAGGCATCAGTTATTGCCGCCGGTTCTGGCTGGGTAACAACAACAAAATAATCTGCTAGAGATGCAAACTTAATGACAATGTCAGTAATTCCAGCTCCTGTATCAAAGATTATATAATCGTAAGTTTTATCTAAATCTATGAATATATCAATTATTTTGTCTATTTGCTCATTTGATAATTCGCTTAAATCAGAAAATCCACTTGACGCTGGAATAACATCAAATCCAAAAATATTTTTTGCTATAATCTCAGTAAAATCTACTTTTCCAAAGAGATAATCCCTAATATTATTTTTAACATTTAGATTTAATAAAACATCTACATTGGCTAAACTGATATCAGCATCAAAGACAAGAACTTTTTTCCTCATTTGTGACAGAATATAAGCTAAATTTACCACAAAATTAGACTTACCAACACCACCCTTGCCACTTGAAACTGATATATAGATTGATTTCCTTTTTTGTTCCCACATCAATTTTCTTAGTGGTTTTGCCTGGTCATTCATTATAAATCCCACACTTTTGGTATATCATTTAATATATATTTAGCAATTTTCTTGCCATTGGGTATTTCTAAATCCTCAGGAACATTCTGACCATCAGTTAAAAACAATAAAGGTGCCTTTTTTATAATAGGCATGTTTACTAATGGCCCAAAATACTTAGTTTCATCTAGCTTTGTAAAAATAAGATAATCTGGCTTTAAATTATTATATCTGTCAAAGGTATCATACAATTCTTCATGGTTGCCACTCATTGATAAAACTAGGGCTATTTTAATATTTGGGGCGACATCCATATACCTCCTAAGTTCTCTAATTTGAGAGTTTTCATATTGACTTCTCCCTATCGAATCAATTAATAAATAATCATAATCATTACATTTATTCAAGATATCCCTCAATTGTTCTGGAGTGTTAACCACAAAAAAGGGTACCTCTATAATCTCAGCATATATTTTTAATTGCTCTATAGCCCCTATTCTAAATGTATCTAGGGAAATGACACCAACTTTTTTTTGTTTTTTTGCAGCTAGTATTGCTGCTAATTTTGCTACAGTGGTGGTTTTGCCAACACCTGTTGGGCCTCCAATAATTAATGCTCCTCCTCTTATATCTTCAAAACTATCCTTACTAATTGGTGTAATCTCAGCTAAAAGATGCATTATTATATTCTTTAGCTTTAATCTGCCTATATCGTTTTCTACTCTATTTTCAAGCTTCTTTAACAATTTATATGCAATAACCTCATCTAGGCCATTTCTAATTAATAACCTATAAAATTCCTCAATATGAGGATTTAAATCCACAACTGATTGTTTAGACATAAAATTTTTCATCTCAGCCAATTGGTACTTTATACTCTGTATATCATTAATCAAGTTTTCAAATTTTGTTAATCCCAATGTTTTCAAAACTTCTGTAAATTTATCTATATCTACCTGATTATCTTTATATAATTTATCTTCTTTTTTATAATTACTTTTATAATTATCTTTATTTAAATCTTTGTTTTTTGATGTTTCTCTAGAATAATCAACAGCAGCTGTGACTTCCAATAAAGGCCTCGAAAAAAGACCAAACATATTATTCTTTACAATCTTCCTTGTTGTTAATATCACAGCCTCTGGCCCTAAATCTTTTTTAATTATTGAGATTGCCTCTTTCATATTGTAAACTTCATATCTTTTTATTTTCATATATCAATCTCCAATGTTCCAAGAGACTCAATGATAGCATCCTCACTTATTTCATTGTGAGAAATTATATTTAAATTTGGTATAAATCGCTCTATAAATCTCCTTATTGGCATCCTTATTAGAGGTGAAACAACTAATATAGGTGTTAATCCCTGTGATATTATCTCTCCTACTTTGCCCATTATAGCCTTAAGTATTTTTTGAGCATTTGCCGGATCTACTACAACCTCTCTTCCTTCATCAGTTTCTTGTATGTTATCAGCTATAAATTGCTCGACCTTAGATGCAAGGGTAAATATGTATAACTTGTTATCTCTACTAAGTAGTGACTCAGTAATCTGTCTCTTTAATGCCATTCTAACCTTTTCAATTAAATCATCTATCTTCTTTGTTTTACTCCCATAAGTTGCCAATACTTCTAATATAGTCTTTAAGTTTCTTATAGAGACTCTTTCTTTTAATAATTGTTTCAATATTAAATTCACTGTTCCAAGATCTAGTATGTTAGGGATAAGGTCATCCACTAATTTTGGAGCCTTCTCTCTAACCTTATCTAACAATTCTTGGGTTTCTTGTCTACCCAATAGCTCATGAGCATTATTTCTAATTATCTCTGATAAATGCGTAATAATAACTGTTTCAGGGTCTATTATAGTATAGCCTTCCATCTCTGCTTTCTCTCTATCACTCTTATTAATCCATTTTGCATCTAAACCGTAAGCTGGTTCTTTTGTTTTAATACCCTCAATCTTGTCTAAATCACCTTCTGGATTCATCACTAAAAATTTATTAACGTAAACATGTCCACTTACAACTTTCGCTCCTTTTATAAGAATAACATATTCATTTTGCTCAAGTTGTAAATTATCTCTTATCCTAATTGGTGGAACAATAAAACCCAATTCAGAGGCAATCTGTTTTCTTAAAGATTTTATTCTCTCAAGTAATGTCCCACCCCTTGATGCATCAACTAGAGGTATTAGCTCGAAACCAATCTCTATTTCCATTTGATCTACTTCCAAATAATCCATAATGTCTTCTTCTTTTTCTTCTTTCTCTTCTTCTCTCTTTTCAACTTCTTCGTGAACCTTTTCCGCCCTACTTGATATATAAGCAATTATAAATAGAAAAGTGGCTATAGCAGTAAAAGCTAACGTAGGAAGGCCTGGAACCAAAGCTAAAAATAACAGTATAAAACTTGATATATAGAGAACTTTTGTATTCTGGAACAATTGGCTAACTAACTGACTACTAAGTTCAGATATTTCAGCTGCTCTTGTAATAACAATACCTGCTGCAGTAGATACAATTAATGCAGGGATCTGTGAAATCAATCCATCGCCTATTGTTAGGATTGTAAAAACCTGGGCTGCTTCACCTATTGTCATGCTATATTGTACCACCCCTATAATTAAACCTCCTATAATATTAATTGCAGTAATCAATAAGGAAGCAATCGCATCGCCCCTAACAAACTTTGAGGCACCATCCATTGCGCCATAAAAATCTGCTTGTTTTTGGATCTTCTCTCTTCTTTCTTTAGCCTCAAGCTCATCAATAAGACCAGCATTTAGATCAGCATCAATACTCATCTGCTTGCCTGGCATAGCATCCAATGTAAATCTTGCTGCAACCTCTGCAATTCTCGTTGCACCCCTTGTTATAACAACAAAATTAATAATAACTAATATTGTAAATATAATAAAACCAACTACATAATTGCCGCCAACCACAAATTGGCCAAAAGCTCTAATAACCTCACCAGCAGCAGAAGCACCTTCTGATCCAAAGAGTAGTATTCGCCTTGTTGTTGCAACATTCAATGCTAGCCTAAAGAGAGTCACAATAAGTAATACTGAAGGAAATGTAGAAAACTGAAGTGGTTCTAAAATATATATTGAAACTAATAAAACTATTATGGCAATACTCAAGCTAATAGTTAATAGTATGTCTAACAATAAAGCTGGTAAGGGTAATACCATAATAACAACTATAGCTAACACCCCTACAGGCATTAATACGTCAAAATTCACTAATCTTCTTATTGCGCTAGTTCCTGCATCCGCCATTTTCTATACCATTCTCCTGTTTAAATTATAAACAAATGCTAACACCTCAGCAACAGCTTTATATAAATTTTCAGGAATTTCACTACCAATATCAACTGAGTCAAACAATAATCTCGCAAGATTTGGATCCTCATAAACTGGTACATTATTATTTTTAGCAATTTCTTTAATTCTAAGGGCAATAAGATTCTGCCCCTTAGCAACAATCTTAGGAGCATTATCCCCTCTAGAATCATACTTCAAGGCAATTGCATAGTGAGTGGGATTTGTAATAACTACATCAGCTTTTGGCACTTCTTCCATCATACGTCTTCTTGCCATCTCTCTTTGTAAACTTCTTATTCTTTGCCTAATCAGCGGATCACCTTCCATTTGCCTTAATTCCTCTTTAACCTCCCTTTTAGACATCATCAAATCCCTTTCATGTTGCCATTTTTGATAAGCAAAATCCATAGCTGCCAAAACCAATATAACTAATGCTATATACAAAAAGATTTTAAAGATCAATTTACCCAAATACAAAAGCGTAAAATTTATATCAGCATTAGTAAGTGAAGCAATATCATCAATCTTTCCTTTCAAAATATAATATGCCACAGCTCCAACAACAAATATTTTAAACAATGATTTTCCAAGTTCAACAAGACTCCTTTTAGAGAAAAGATTTTTAAACCCATTTATAGGGTTTAATCGCTCCCATTTTGGTTCTAATGCTTTTGCGCTAAATATGAATCCAAATTGAACCACATTGGAGAGAAAAGCAGTTAATATAATAATAAAAATAAAGGGCAGAAAAACAATTAGAGCTTTTAATAAAAAATAATTAAATATATAGTATATAGAATCAGTATCGATATTAAACCTATAGGTCTGCCAAGTTTCAAAGAAAAAATCCTTCATAACCTCTAAAATATTTGTTATATAGAAATAGAAAAATAATGTTGTAATAAGTAATAATAAAGCTGAGGGTAGCTCCCTACTTTTTGCAACATTCCCCTTTTCTAAAGCTTCCCTTCTTTTCTTTGGAGTAGCCTGCTCAGTCCTTTCTTCTTCATCCCTTCTTTCAGGCATTATCCACCTATCAGCTTTAATACATTATATATATTTTTAAAGTAATCTTGTATTACTGGCTCAAAGGCTATATAAAAAAGCTTTAGGCTAAAGCCCAACATAATCAAACCAACAGCAATCTGAAGAGGGAAACCAACTATTAATAAATTTATTTGAGGCACAAGCCTTCCAATTATACCCATAATCACATGAACAATAATCATAGTAACAAATACAGGTGCTACAAGTTTTATTGCTATAACAAATATATAAGAAAAGTATTTAACTATGTATAAAAAGCTCTCTCTTGAAAACATAAAAGAACCCAGCCCTACAATATCAAAAGAATCAGCAATAGCCTTTATAATCATTAAATGTCCACCTATGCTAATAAATATTAAAATCATAAGTATGTTTTGAAACTGAGCTACTACTGAGGCTTGAACATTACTTTGTGGATCAATTACATCAACAACTACAAAACCCATTTGAAAACCTATGACATGACCACCAAACATAATACCTGCAAAAATAAATTGGCCTAATAAACCCAAAGCTATGCCAATTAATAATTCTTTTATAATAATTATAAATAGTAGTAGAGTATCAATATATTCTAAGGTAACATCAGGTATTAGGCTATATAAAATATAGCCTAATATAAATGAAAAAAAGAGCCTTAACCTTGGATCAACAGAAAAACTACCATAAACAGGCGCAGTAAAAAGAATACCACTGACCCTTGCAGTAATAAATAGATAATTTAAAAAACCATTAATACTTAATGGCAGGGAGAACATTAAACTTTAACAATATTATTTAGACACATATTTACCCAGGGCAACTTTATAGTACTGTAATCTTTCAAAGGCCTCTATATTCTTTTTATCCATTATAGCTTTACCCTTTATATCCTTTATACTCTCAATCTTTAATGATTCCATTAAAAACGAAAGTTTATCTAAAAGCTCATTTACAAAGGAAAATCCTTTTTCATAAATAATAGAAACAATCTCTACAGCCGAGGAACCAGCTAATATTTGCTGTAAAATCATTTTTTCATTCTTAATGCCTGAGGATGCTATAACGTCAATATCTATCTGACTATTAATTATACCAACCCATCTTAAGGTATCATATGCATACTCTTCGCATGTTCCTTTAAAATATGGCTCTAATTGCATATTCTCTAAGTTAATCTGCCATTTATAATATCTATTAAATAACACAGCCCCGTCAGCACCTGCTTCTTTTAATCTCTTTACTATATTAGGTATTGACGTAAAATGGGGACTAATTTTTACAATTATAGGTATATCAACAGCCTTGCTCACTGCAGATACTACATCTATATACTTTTGTTCATTCTTTCTAGGGTTATCATCTACATTAAAAGATAAATATGATATATTCAACTCCAAGCCATCAGCACCATATTCTTCAATAGAGCTTGCATAATCTACCCACCATTTAGAGCCTACACAATTAACACTGGCAATAATTGGTATATCCGTCACAGTTTTGGCTTCTCTTATGAGATCTAAATATTCTTTTGAACCATACTTAAGATCAACATCTGATAATGCATAATCAAATCCTTCTGGATGTATAAATTTAGAACTATTTTCCATGCTAGATTTTAGTTCTTCCTCAAACAGCGATTTTAATACGATTGCTGAAAAACCAGCTTTGCTAGCCAATTTAATACCACCTATATCAGATGTTAACGGGCTACTCCCTAAAATTATGGGGTTACTTAAATTTAGACCTACACATTCAGTGGTTAACCTATTCATTATCTTCCTCTCTAAATTAATACTTTCCTTGGTTTAGAAGTACCATCACTAGGAGTTATTATACCTTTTTTCTCCATAAGTTCAACAATCCTAGCTGCCCTATTATAACCTATCCTAAAATGCCTCTGTATTAATGATATTGATACCTCGCCTTTTTGTTTCACAAACTCTAATGCTTCATAATATTTTTCATCTAACTCTTCTTCTTCGGATTCATCAATTTTTTCTGACGTTTCTAATAAATCCATATTATAGTTTGGCTCACCAAGTGTTTTTAAGTATTTGACAATATTCTTCACTTCCCTCTCAGATAAAAAACAACCGTGTATTCTAATTGGATTACTTGTGCCAGGGGGCAAAAACAAACTATCACCTTTACCTAATAACGTTTCAGCACCATTTTGATCAAGTATAGTCCTTGAATCTACTTTTGAAGAAACTCTAAATGAAAGTCTTGCTGGCATATTGGCTTTTATTATACCAGTTATAACATTAACTGATGGTCTTTGAGTTGCCAACACTAGATGTATGCCAACAGCTCTTGCCATTTGTGATATTCTTATTACAGCCTGTTCAACCTCTTTACCTGCTGTTAGCATTAAATCAGCAAATTCATCAACTATCACTACTAAATAACTCATTTTATCACTACTCTCTGCATTGTAAGACTCAATATTTCTACTTTGTTTTTCCGCTAAAATTCTATAGCGCCTTTCCATCTCTATTACTACATTCTTCAAAACATTAGGTGCAGTTTTAGCATCTGTTACTACTGGGGCAGCCAAATGTGGTATTCCATCATATACCATTAATTCAACCATTTTAGGATCTACCATTATAAATTTCACTAATGAAGGGTCAGATTTAAATAAAATTGATGTTATAATTGAATTTATACACACTGATTTGCCGCTACCCGTTGTGCCTGCTATTAATAGGTGTGGCATATTCCTTAAATCAGCTATAAAAGGCTCTCCTGAAACACTTTTACCTAACGCTATAGTTAGTGGAGAATTACTATTTATAAACTTTTCTGTCTTAATAAGCTCGCTAAAAGCCACAGTTTCCATAATTTTATTTGGTAATTCAATACCTATAACAGATTTACCTGGAATAGGAGCAATAATTCTAACACTAAGAGCACTCATAACAAGGGCAATATCATTTTCTAGGTTTGTTATTTTATTTATTTTTACCCCCGCTGCAGGTTCAAACTCATATAGCGTAACAACTGGACCTGGATTAAATCTTCTAACCTTTCCAAGAACACCAAAATCTCTAAGGGTTTGTTCTAGCTTAACACCTTTCTCCTTTAACTCACTATCTTTTATCTTATAGTG
Source organism: Deferribacterota bacterium (assembly GCA_034189185.1). Lineage (NCBI taxonomy): Bacteria > Pseudomonadati > Deferribacterota > Deferribacterota bacterium. The sequence continues at coordinate 3,816 of JAXHVM010000027.1, read as the reverse complement.
GGTGTTTGTACTTTCATCTAATAGTTGAGCTGGCACATTATAAACATTAGAAACTGAGCTGTTTCTAATATTAAGCTCCTTTTTAACAGTATTTATTTCTTTATTTATCTTCTTATTTTTAACCTCTTTTATCTCATTTCTCTTATTAGCAATTCTATTTGCGTAATCTAATTTATTTTTTTTTTTAATTTTTAAAAAAGGCAAATATTTCACCGATAGAATATCTTGTAAGTAAGGCGTGGAAACCATAAAGACAAAAAAAGTCAACAACAATAAAAAAAATATTAGTATCAGCCCCCCAACATTACCAAATAAGTTTGCTAAAACATCCCTTGCAATTAACCCAAATATGCCACCTATAGATTTATCAAATACATTTAACTCTGGGTACAACATAGCACTTAACGCAGATAATTCAATTAGCAATAATAATAAGGCGCTTACAGAAAATATTAACTTAAAGAGATCAATAACTCCTTTCCTATAAAAAATTATTGAAAAAATCATAAAAAAACAAACAAAGGGTATAAAAATACTAGTCCATCCTAAAAACCATAATAATATATCTGAAATATATGCACCAAATTTACCACATATATTTTCAACCTTTTGATCAAAATTAGTGAAGACTATATGGCTAAAGGAGGGATCACTACTTGAATATGAAAGAAGTGATAAGAGAAGAAAAAACCCTATAAAAATAAATAAAAAAATAACAAAGTTTAGCAATAAGTTATAATTTTTATCTAAAGCCATAGTATACTATATATACCTAATAGTAAACAATATAAAGCAAAAATTCTAAATTTTGCAAGTTTCACAACCTTTAAGACAATGTAGATAGCAAATAAACCTGATAAAAAAGAACTTATAAAAGCAAATAGATATATCTTGTATTCAATTAATTGCAAACCTTGGATTTCATCTATCTTTAAAATTAATGCCCCTATAATTGAAGGTATTGACAATAAAAAAGAAAACTCTGCTACAGTTTCCCTTCTAATATTCATCATTAAACCACTTGATATGGTAATGCCACTTCTAGATATACCAGGAAATACTGCAAAACCCTGAGCAATACCTATTATAAAAGATTTTACTAAAGTCAACTCTCCATTAGTCTTAAAAAAATCTGAAATTATTAAAAAAATAGATGTAATTATCAAGCAATATCCAACTAACTCTATGTTATTAAAAAGCATATTAATATATTGATTGAGATAAAAACCTATAAAAGCTGTTGGTATAGTACCAATAATGATGCTATAAATAAATCTTTTATTTTCATAATAATAAACTCTATATTTATCATTAAATACAACCAACAAACCTTTAAATATATTAAACAATCTCTTTCTAAAGTATATTAAAACAGACAATAATGTTGCCACATGCAACAATACCTCTAAAATGATCCCCTCATAATCTATATTTAACAGTTTTTCCGTAATTACTAAATGAGCAGAACTACTAATTGGCAAAAATTCTGTAAAACCTTGAATAATACCCAAAATTAATCCATCTAATAACTCCATCTAGAGTTTTCCTGACCGCAATATTCCAACAGCTAGACCCAAACCAAGAACACCAGCAATGAGAAACCCAATTAATCCAAAAATTGGAATATTAAACAATTTAGGCCCAACACCAGTATAAACAAAAATAGAGGAGGCCAAAATAGTTGCCCCAATAATAACACTAAATGATAGTTTGTTGCTCGCTTTACTAATATCTGTGGCAAAACCATCTAAACCTTTATGTACAAAATTTATCGTTATTCTATCTTTTGCAAATTTCTCAACCAACATTGAATAATCGCTTGGTAACCTATCAACTAATTTAATATAATCAAAAACTACATCTCCACTCTTTGAGAATAGATATTCCAGCCTATACTTTTCTTTTATAATTCTATTAGCATAGGGTCTTAGTTCAGCTATAGCATTAAAATCTGGAGATAATTTCCTGCCATAATACTCTAAAAAAGAAAATGTCTTTATAATCAATATATAATCCCTAGATAGCTTTATATTATACCTTCTAGATAATTCCATAAAATTATAATATAGCTTATTCATATCTATTCTCTTTATTTCTTTGTCATATACAGTTAACAAAATATCAAATAAATCATTTCTAAAACTTCTTATATTGGTATCTTCTTTTAAAAGTCCATATTTTCGTAATTCATTAGTAAGCCCATCAACGTCAAATTTAATTATAGCTATAAACAGATTGCCTAAATGCACAAGTAATTGCTTGTCGACCTTACCGATTATACCAAAATCAAGTAAAATAAGTTTTCCGTCACCACTTATTAAGAAATTACCAGGATGTGGATCAGCATGGAATATATTATGTTCAAAAACTTGTTTTAAATATATATTAACACCATATTTAGCAATAAAACCAGTATTAATACCTTTATTTTTGAGATCTGATACATTGTCAATAGGTATCCCTTCTAAGAACTCCATTGTAATTATATTATTACTTGTATAATCAAAGTATACTTTTGGTATCTTCAAGTTTTCTTCATTTTTAAAAAAATTCCTAAAATCTTCAATATAGTTAGCCTCTAGTACAAAATCTAATTCTTTAAGTAGCTGACTAGCAAATTCATCAGCTAATTCTAGAAAATTAAACCTTCTTGCCTCAGGAAGATACTTTTGCATTCGCCTGGCCAACCACTTAATTATTTTTAAATCAATCTTTATCCTATTTGTTATACCTTTTCTCTTTACCTTCAGTGCAACAATATCACCATTTTTAAGTCTTGCTCTATGAACTTGTGCTATAGATGCTGATGCCACAGGTTTTTCTTCAATATAATCAAAAATCTCATCTATATTTTTTTTAAAATCCCCTTCTATCACTTCCTTAATTTGCTCAAACTCCTGAGAGGCAACACTATCATTTAGTTTCCTCAGCTCCTTAATATAATTTTCTGGCAAAAGCTCTGATCTGATTTGTAGAAATTGACCAACCTTAATAAAGGTAGTTCCTAATGCTTCTATTAACTGCCTTAATCTAACCTCTGTAGGTATTCCTTTCAGATAACCCAATCTTCCTAAAGTAAAAATTTTTGCAATATACCTTATTACTTTTGATAATTTTATGTCTTCTAGATAATTTATAAAACCGAATTTAATAAACAAAAAAAGAATTTCTCTTATTCTGGCAAAATAAGTAATTTTTTTGGCATTATCCATAGTAATTATATATGAAACTACAAAAATTATTTAGCTTTATATTCTTATTCCCCAAACACAATGGCACTAAATTTGTAAATAGCAAATTTTGGGTCATTTAAACCATATTTCTTCCACGCATCTGCAGGAAGTCCAGCTTTCAAACAGGTATAAGATAAAAATGTTTCTCTATCCCAATTATTTTCCACTGCAACCTGTGGCAGCAATACTCCTGAATTATAGCCCATTACAACATATAAACCATCTCTACCAATCTCAATTTCATTAAAATCACTTAGTTTTACCATTGGGGTTAATACAGAGATCTCTATATCAATACTATTTAACTCATCTTTTCTCAATGGTGGGAACCTTGGATCTCTAAAGGAAGCTTCAATTGACATTAACACTACATTATTATAGATATATTCATTAAAATTAAATGTACCAATACAACCTCTTAAATCACCTTCTTTTTTTAATGTCACAAAACAACCACTTTTAAAATTTAATTCAAGGGGAATTTTATCTTTATCTATTCTCAATATTTCTTTATTCTCTAAATAATAGCCAATTGTTTCTCTAGCTAATCTTAATAAAAAATGTTTTCCACTATCAGATAAAT
>JAXHVM010000026.1 GCA_034189185.1 Deferribacterota bacterium | reverse complement strand
TTTTACTAAAAATATATAGTATAAATTACCATATTATAAAATAAAAATGTATTGATAAAAACAATAATTTTAACTATTTATATTAATTATGTATGATTTACACACACACACCCTTTATTCAGATGGTGAACTAATACCAGCTGAAGCTGCAATTAGAGCAATGCATGTAGGCTATAAGGGTATAGCTTTAACAGATCATGCAGATTCATCAAATTTAACATTTATATTAGACAAACTTCTACTATTTAAAGAAAATTTTAACAGTTTTTCGAACAACTTTAAAGTGATTATTGGAGTTGAGCTCACACATATATTACCAATGGAGATTGAAAAATTAAAAAACATGGCAATAGATAAAGGCGCTGATATAGTTTTAGTACATGGTGAAACAATTGTTGAACCTGTTTTAAAAGAAACAAACAGGGCTGCAATAGATGCTGGTATTGATATATTAGCCCATCCAGGTTTAATCACTGGAAGTGATGCAAAGCTTGCTCTTAAAAATAATGTGTATTTGGAGATTTCTTCAAGAAAGGGGCATTCTTATACAAATGGACATGTATTTAAAATTGCTAAGGAATACGGTTGTAAACTCGTAGTTAATAACGATGCTCATGCTCCTGGGGATTATTTACCAAAGAAGTTGTTGATTAAAATATTACAAGGCGCAGGCTGTTTAGAGGCAGATATAGATAGTATTTTTAAAAATAACACCACTTTGTTTAGTAAAAAACTAGGGGAAGATTATGGCTAAAAACAAGAAAAAACTAGATAACTATATGTTGGTTGATAAAATTGAGAAATATATCTCTGAGAATATAACTAAAATTATTTCTATAATTGCAATAGTGATAATTTTAATTTTTTCAATCCAAATTATAAAAAGTATTATTAAATCTAGAAATGAAAAAATTATATCTAAATTTGGCAGCTATGAATTATTACTAGCCAATAACCTAAGTGAATCAAACATTGATGAATATATTAAATTCGCAAAAGATAAAGCCTATATAAGGGATTACGCCTATCTAAAGGGTGCTATCTTATACAAAAATATCGGCAAAAAAGATAAAAGTGTAAAACTACTTAAAAAAGATAATGATAAATATAATGAGCTAACTAAGAGCTTATTATTTGATTTGGGAGTAACTACAAATACAAATAAGTTTATACGGGAAGGCAAGTTGAAAAGTATTTGGGCATACAGAAACATTATATCAAATAACAAGATATCACAAAAAGAGATAGCAAATTACAAAGAAAACTACGGAAACAGTGAGTTAGGCGCTCTTTTAGAAAACTGGACTAATAAATGACATATAAACTTCTAAGTGGTAATGAAGCTTTTGCAAGGGGAGCTTATGAAGCTGATGTAAAGGTCGTTAGCTCCTATCCAGGTACCCCTAGCACAGAAATTACAGAACACATTAGTAAATATTCTGATATATACGCAGAGTGGGCAACAAATGAGAAGGTTGCATTAGAGGTTGCTATAGGTGCTTCACTTGCTGGTAAAAGGGCTCTTACCTGTATGAAGCATGTGGGACTAAATGTTGCAGCAGATCCATTGATGACAGTAAGCTATACAGGTGTTAATGCAGGTTTAGTGATAGTAGTATGTGATGATCCGGGGATGTATAGTTCGCAAAATGAACAAGATAGCAGGCATTACGGGCATATTTCCAAATTGCCCATACTTGAGCCAAGCGATAGTTCTGAAGCAAAAAACTTCGTTAAAGAAGCATTTGAAATATCTGAAAAGTTTTTATGCCCTGTTATAGTTAGATCAACCACAAGAATCTCCCATAGCAAAAGCAGGGTAACCTTGGATGATAAATTGAATTTAGAGAATAGATCATTAGAGATAAATCCAGAAAAATGGGTAATGGTTCCAGCAAATGCAATAATGAGGCATCAAATTGTTGAAGAAAGGATGTTAAAATTAGAGGATTTTTCAGAGAATTTTCATCTACATAAAATTGAATATAATTCAAAAGAAATTGGTTTTATATGTTCTGGTATTGTATATCAATATATTAAAGAAACATTTCCAAATGCCTCAATATTTAAACTTGCAATTGTCTATCCTCTGCCTATAAAAAGTATAAAGAAGTTTATCTCATCTATCAAAGATGTTTATTGTATAGAGGAATTAGATCCTGTCTTAGAAAAAGAATTAAAGGCTAGTGGTTGTAGAATTAAAAGTGTTGTTAGATCATATTGTGGTGAATTAAGCCCAGATAGAGTAAAAGAAATATTTAGAAAAAAGCAAAAAGAAAGAATAAAGTTGGATATCCCAACAAGACCTCCAAATCTCTGTCCAGGATGCTCTCACAGGGGTATATTTTACGCGATAAATAAACTAAAATTATTTGTAACAGGTGATATAGGTTGTTATACACTAGGTTATTTAAAGCCATTAAATGCTATACACTCTTGCATATGTATGGGAGCTAGCATATCAATGGCTCATGGGATAGACAAATCAAACAAAATAGAAGATAATAAAATAGATAGAAAGACAGTTGCTGTTATTGGCGATTCAACTTTTTTTCACACAGGTATAAATGGACTAATTAACTGCGCGTACAACAAAAGCTGTTCAACAATCATTATTTTAGATAATAGAACAACAGCAATGACTGGCCATCAAGATAGTCCGTCAACTGGAATAACACTGAAAAAAGAAAAATCAAATAAAATTGATTTTGTAAAATTAGCTGAAGCAATTGGGGTTAAGAACATAAAAGTAGTAAACCCTATGGAGTTAGATAGGTGTATTGAGGTACTAAAAGAAGAGACTGAAAAGGATGAACTTAGTCTTATTGTGACAAATAGATCATGTATTTATGTAGATAGAGATATCATATCAAATCCTTACTATATAGAAAGTAAAAATTGTACAGGTTGTAAAGCATGTCTGAAATTAGGTTGTCCAGCAATTTCCTTTGATAAAAAACAACCCAAGGCTAATATTGATGAAACATTGTGTACAGGCTGCTCATTATGCACATCGTTATGCAAGTTTGATGCAATTAAAGAAAGGTCTTATGTAAAAAATGAAAACTAATATATTGATGACTGGTGTTGGGGGGCAAGGAATAATTCTAGCAAGTGATATACTAGCAGAGGTTGCCCTTTTATCAGGTTTTGATGTAAAAAAAAGTGAAATCCATGGAATGTCCCAAAGAGGCGGCTCAGTTATTAGCCATATAAGAATAGGTGATAAAATTTTCTCACCAGTTATCTCTGAAAATAGCGCAGATATCATAATATCCTTTGAGGAAATGGAATTTTTAAGATATTTAGAGTATGCAAACCCCGACACAGTGTTAATAGTTAATAAACAAAGAATTTATCCAATAACTATTACAACAGGCAATTTAGATTATCCAAGTAATCTTATAGATAAGTATAAGGCTATATTTCATACAATCTATGAGTTTAATGCATTAGAGCTTGCATCTGAGGTAGGCAATCCAAAGGTAACAAATATAATACTACTGGGTACCCTTAGTAATCTACTACCTTTTTCAAATGATAATTGGCTAGATGCTATTAAAAATAAAGTAAAAAATAGATTTATTGATATAAATATTAAAGCTTTTGAAAAGGGGCAAACCATAGTTAAAAACTATCAACAAAGCCTCTGACACAAGACTTGTTACCAATTATTATAATAGTATCACCCAAACATATTTTCTCATATGCAGAAGGATTAATTATTATATCATTGTCCCTCAGAATAGCCAAAATTGTTATAGAAAATCTATTCCTAAAATCAATATCTTTGATTGTCATATTCTTAAAGGGCCAATTATTATCAATCTTATAAGAAATTATATCTAATTCAGGTAAACTCACATTTATATCATCAAAATTTAGACTCGAAAAAGAGGCATCCCTTAACATTTTGTAGTTGTCAGCCCTTAATTTTTCAATGATTTTATCTGCTACATTTTTGGGAACTAAAAATTTTAACAGTACCCTAGTTAATATCTCAAGGGAGGTCTCAAATTCTGCTGGTATAACCTCATCAGCCCCGCTCTCTTTTAGTATCTGCACCTCTGAGACATAGGGAGTTCTGACAATAAGATAGGCTTTATTAGAAATGGTCTTTATTATTTTTGTTGCATCTCTTGTAGCCAAGATATCAGAAATTGCAAGCACTACAACCTTTGCATCTTTTACATTAGCATTATTAAGGGTATCAACACCTGTTGCATCCCCATATATAATATTTTCACCTTTTTTTAATTGTTCTCTAACAGTTTTTGGATTCATCTCAATTATCACATAAGGAAATTTTAGTAACTTTGCACTATCAACAATAAATCTACCAGTTAAACCATAACCTATAACAACTATATGGTTCTTCAACCCTTCGCTTTTTTCTACCTGAATAAGACTTTTATCAGTAAAAGTGTGAACTTTTTGATAAATTAAATCAGCAAATTTAAAAGACATGTTAAATAAAATAGGTGTTGATGCCATAGTCAATATAGAGGCAGAGATAAAATATTGAAAGTTATCTATATCCATAAGACCTGTATCTAAGCCCATTCTTGATAATATAAAGGAAAATTCACCCACTTGTGATATCGCTATTGCCACTATTATGGCAATCCTAATAGGATACTTTAACATATAGACCACCAAAAAAGTGGCAACACATTTGATAAATATAATCAATAATGATATTAATAATATTTTTTCAAAATGTATAAAGAATATACTTGTGTTTAACATCATGCCAATTGACATAAATAAAAAACTAGCGAATAGATCCTTAAAGGGCATTATATTATTTATAGCAAATCCACTATATTCAGATTCAGAGATTAATAATCCAGCAATAAAAGCACCAAAGGCAAGAGAAAGCCCTACCTTTGACGTCAAAATAGCAATAACTAAACAAATGCACACAATTGCCAACAAAAAAAGCTCCCTACTCCTAACCATTGCAATATGAAATAAAAGCTTTGGAAGAAACTTGCGTGATAGAATAAAGATTAAAGCAATGACTAACGAGGCCTTTAATAAAACAAACATAATTTCATCAAATTTGAAAGAAGAACCGCCAGAGAGAAGCGGGATCATAAACATCATTGGAACAATCATTATATCTTGAAATATTAATATTACAGTTGAAATATTACCCAAAGGGCTTGTCACAAGAGATTTTTCCTGTAACAACTTAAAAACTATTGCAGTACTACTTAAGCCCACAATCATAGCAAAAAAGGCAGAAACATTATTAGGGTTTCCCATTATTTTCATCAAGATAAACATAACAATAAATGTCGATAAAAGCTGGCAAATACCACCAATAAAAAATATTTTTTTAAATTTTAAAATATTCTCAATGGAAAATTCTAAACCTATTATAAACAATAGTAGGATTGCACCAATATCAGCTAGCATGTTGATTTCATCTGGATCATTAATTAAGCCTAGACCATATGGACCAGATATAACGCCCACTATAAAAAGACCTATAATGCTAGGTACTCTTATTCTGGCGCATACCAATAAAACAAATACAGAGAGAAATAATAATAGAGCTATATTCGATAAAAAAGCTTCCACAGTTATTCTTTAAGCAAACACCTTCATTATATTATCTTTATCACCCGAGACAACTAATATATCCCCAGCATAAAGTTTCATTGATGAGTCTGTCACCAAATCTGCTTTTCCGCCATTTTTCTTACAAATAAATACATTTACATTATACTTTCTTCTTAGATCTAACTCTTGCAGCGATTTACCATCCATCGCACCGGGAACTGTTACCTCTACTAAGTCAATATTATCATCTATATTTAATATTTTATGTAAATTTGGTAATGTTATCTGATGGGCCACATTATAAGCAACTTCTTTATCAGGCAATATAACCTTATCTGCCCCTATTTTTGATAGTACCTCAGCTTGCAAATCTGTATCAGCCTTCACATAAATTTTTACATTAGAATTGCTGCTCATTTTTCTAAGTAGTGCCAAAGTAAGTACAATATTTTCAAAACTACTAGTCATTGCTAAAACAACTATACTAAATCTGTCAAGCTGTAATTCTTTTAAAACATCAATATCTGTTGCATCAGCAACTATAGCTTCGTCAACAAGATCCTTAATTTCTTCAACCTTTTTCTCATCTAAGTCAACTGCCAACACGTTATGCCCTAAACTGGCTAACTTCAAAGCAAGCTCTTTACCAAATATGCCCAATCCAATTACAGCAACATCTCTTTTTTTCACTCATTACCCCAACAATATTTTTTCTTCTGGATACATTATTTTATATTTTCTTTCTCTCTTTATCATCATTAATAATAATGAACTCGGCCCAATTCGACCTATAAACATAATTAGTATTATTATAAATTTTGCAGGTGCCTCCAAATGAGGTGTAATGCCCAGGGATAAACCAACTGTACCCATAGCCGATACAACCTCAAAAGCAGCTTCTAATAAACTAAAATGCTGAATAGACAAGATTAATATTGTGCCTATAAAACATACTAACAGATATAAGAGGGTAATAGAAAAGGCCCTAAGAACACTCTCTATTGGAATTCTTCTCTTAAAGATATTAAAATCAGTTTTGCCACGTAAAATAACATATATAGCATAGAAAGAGATGAAAGCAGTTGTTGTCTTAATGCCTCCACCAGTTGAAGCAGGGGATGCACCTGCAATCATTAAAAATATAGTTAAAAATTTACTTTCAACCTCTAAAGATCCAGTATTTACAGTGCTAAAGCCAGCTGTTCTAGATGTTATAGATTGAAAAAGAGCATCAATATAGTTGAGATTACCCTTCTCAAAAATAAGCAAAAAGCAAGCTCCAAGAAAAATTAAAAATAGTGTTGTTATAAAAACAACCTTTGTATGAAGCCTCAATACTGATCTTTTAGTAATATAAATATAGAGATCATAAACAACATAAAACCCCAACCCACCCAAAATAATCAAAGACATTACTGTTACTTTTATTATATTGTTCAAACCAATAAGACTCGAATCAATAGGAGAAAGGCCTGCATTACAAAAAGCAGATATAGAATGAAATATGCTAAAATATATACTCTGTTTTACACTTAAACCCTCAAATAAGAAGCCAAAGAATAAAAAAAAACCTCCCATAAACTCAGAAACAAATGTGTATACAAGAATAACAGGCAATACTTTTTCCATATTGAAAAATTCATAAGTTCCATGGTATTTTGCAAACATTATTCTCTGTTTGAAAGACAACTGTCCACGCAATAATAAGAACAGTGTAGAGGATAAATACATTATACCCAATCCGCCAAGTTGAATTAATATTAATATAATCAACTGGCCTACTAAACCAAAATCAGATACATTTACAGTAGTTAATCCTGTAACACATACAGCGCTTGTTGCCATAAATAAGGTATCTATAAATTGCTTATGCCCATTAAAATGAATATAGGGATTATACAGTAATAATGTGCCTACAACTATTAATAACCCAAATGTATAAAATAGATACCTATTTGGATTAACTACATCTTTTATATATTTTGCCATTAAGGCAAATTATATAATAACTTTCCTAAACTGCAACTACCTCTTTGATCTCAGGTATGTTCTTTCTTATTCTAACTTCAATCCCATGCTTTAATGTCATAGTGCTAAATGGACACGAGCCACAAGCACCAGTTAGCTGAACCTTAACTATACCTTCATCTGTGACATCAATTAATTTAACATCTCCCCCCTCCATCTTTAACATTGGTCTAACTTCATCTAATATTTTTTCAACTTTTTCTTTTAACATCTAATAGCCTCCATATTTTATTTTATATTTGCTTTCATATCTTCAACTATTTTTGGATCCTTGCCTATATTTTTAAAATAATCCTTTAAAGCGGCTTCAACACCTTCCTCAGCCATTATCGAACAATGTATCTTAGTTTTAGGAAGCCCTCCTAAAGCTTCAACTATTGCCTGATTTGTAAGTTTTAATATATCCTCAACCTTCTTCCCCTTGATTAACTCTGTTGTTATTGAGCTTGATGCAATAGCAGCACCACAACCAAAGGTTTTAAATTTAACATCCTCTACAATCCCTTCGTCATTTATTTTTAGATATAATTTCATTACATCACCACATGCAGGGTTCCCCACCTGGCCAACTCCATTTGCATCTGGTATTTCACCCATATTTCTTGGGGACATAAAATGTTCCATAACCTTTTCACTATAAGGCCCCTTCACAGATCACCTCCTCTATTTGTTGTAAAATGGTGACATTTTACATAATCTTTCTACAATTTCAGGAAATACCTTTAATAAGTAGTCAATCTCTTTTTCATCAGTATATTTTGACATTGAAAATGTTACTGAGCCTGCGCATATATCATCTGGCACCCCAATAGCTGAAAGAACGTGTGAGGCTTTTAAGCTTCTCTCATCATCACCCATAATATTTGATGAACATGCCGATCCACTGGTTGCGCAGATATCTTTCAAAGATAACCAGAGCAGTATAGACTCTCCCTCAATATATTCAACCCATAAACTTACGTGACCTGGCAATCTCCTTGTCAGAGACCCAGTAAAATGCACAAAGTTAACATTTTCTCTTATACCATCTATTAGTTTTGAACCCAGTCTCTTCATCCTTTCCGTGTACATGGGCATTTCATTCTTTGCAATTGAAGCTGCCTCTCCCATCCCCACTATTGCAGGAACATTTTCTGTTCCAGCCCTTAAACCTCTTTCTTGAAAACCGCCATCTAATAAAGGTCTTAAGCTAATATCATCCCTAACATATAAAGCTCCGGCACCTTTAGGACCATAAAAATTTTGAGCAGCAATACTAAGTAAATCACAATTAAACCCTTCAACATCAACAGGAATATGCCCACAGCTTGCTACAGCATCTACAAAAAACAATACATTTTTCTCTTTACAGATTCTACCAATATCTTCAATGTTTTGTATAGTACCAATCTCAGGATTTGCATGATGAATAGCAACAAGTGCAGTGCTATCTTTTATAGCTCTAGCTAATCTATCTACATCTACAAAACCATGCTCATCAACCTTTAATTTTGTTAATTCAAGATCTTCTTCACCTGTTAGCTTTAATGCGCTATTTAAAACTGAATAATGTTCTAACTCACTTACAATAATATGGTTTTTCCCTTTAGATTTCATATTATAAATGGTGCCTTTTATAGCCAAATTATTAGACTCAGTTCCACAGGAAGTAAATATTATATTGTCAGGCAAACAGTTAATTAACTCTGCAACCTTTTCTCTTGCACAAACTACTGCTTCAAATGCATCCCTTCCAAGTTGATAAAAATGAGCACTTGGATTACCATAGTTTTTTGTCAAATACTCCAACATCTTTTTCACAACCCTTTCATCAGGCTTTGTTGTAGCAATATTATCTAGAAATATCATCTATGCTCTCCAAATTTTTAAGACAACTTGTTATTTGCTTAACTATTACTTTAATATAATCACATGCGATAGTTAAACTATAAAAATTTACCCCTTTCTTTACTATCGACATATCTTTATTGTTTACTAATGATACTAAATCATTATATGTATCAACATATTCTATACCATTTAAATAAGGTTCTCTCACAGAAAAAATATCCATTATTATGCCACTCATTACAGGTAATAACCTATAGGAAAAATCTGCATCAATCCTTTCTTTAATATATGCTATATAATTTTTAATAGGTGATATATCTAAATTATCCAGAAAAATAACATTAAAGGGTAAATTTAAATTATAAAATGAGTCTTTTGCCGTATTAAAATTAAATAGATCTTGCATTTGCTTTAAGAGTTCTTCAACACCCATTTTGCCAAAAATTGCAACTGGTAGATAAATATTACCTGATATATCTGATAGATCCTCAAATAATTTATTCAATATATAAACCAGAGGATCTTCAATTTGAATTACTTTTTCCGTTAAATTACCCACATACCCTGTAAAGTCGATAATAGTACCCCTGTATGATTTAATGATATCCTTTATACTATTAATATCGCATAGAATTATCAAGCAATCGGTTTCTAAAATTTCTTTAACGCTTCCTACTTTAACCAAATTTGAATCATTAATATTAGATTTATGAATATCAACGTAATTAGACATAACCTTTACTTCTAAATAGGGAAATATCTCATTAATTGATTTTATTAATTCAGAGAATATTAACTCGTCTTTAAAGATTATTCCCAATTGTTTTGGCATAAATACACCTTTTTTATCTTAATTAAAGATAGGCATCTGTGAAAATTATACAATGACTATTTCTTTGTAAATACTAAATTGCCACTATTATCTAACTTAAACAATAGATCCTTGATTGGCTGCCTCCATCCTCCTAGGCCTGTTATTGTTTGGTCATTATATTTAATCTTAACGGCAGAAGCATTACCAATATCAATCTCAAAATATTTTTTAAACTTAATATCCTTTGAAATACCCTTTTTGGCAATAAAATCTAGTTCTTTTTTACCATCTATATCTACATGAATCCAGCAATCATCGGTAAACTCTAAAGTGACTATGTTCAAATTATCAATCTCATTACTATTATTTCTCTCTTTAAGCTCCCTAGCTATCTCTATAGGAGATATATTGCTAACATTATCTAAACTATCTTTTTCTTTTATTTCACCTTTATCAGGGATTTCATCTTTTTTATTAATTATATCTGCCACAACTCTTTGACTATTATTTTCTTTCTTCTCCACTGCTTTTTTATCGTCCTCTTTTATAGAAATATCTTTATTTTTGATTATATTACTATTTAGCAGATAGATTGAAATGCCGATAATCACAAAAATGCATATCAATATAATAATAGTTAAGCTAAATTTATTAGTTTTACTTTTTTCTTCTTCAATCTCCCTAAAAGAACTATTCAATTCTTGTCTTGCTTTATTTTCCGGATAATTTGCCTTTTTATATTCTGTATCAAAAGTATCTTTTAATCGCTCAAATTCTAAATCTAGAATTTCTGCATATTTTCTAAGAAGACCAATAGTATATACATATGAAGGCAATTCATTATAGTTTTCATCCTCTAATGCTTTTAAGATTGTTGTACTAATCTTTGTTATTCTATTAATATCTTTTATAGATAAACCTTTCTTTTCTCTTTCCTCTTTTAAGATTTCACCTAAAGATTTATCATCATTCATGATATAAACCCAATCTTTTTAAATAATTTTTTGCCTCTCTTGCTTCTTCTGAATTAGGGGATACCTCAATAATATCATAAAATAATGAGCTAGCTTCACTGTATTGCTTTCTGTTGTAGTAATATTCTGCCAAATACATTTTTAAAGTGGAAGATATTGGATTTCTATTAATGCCATCTTTTAACAGATCAACAGCTTTACTATCATAACCTTCTTCTAGGTATAGCCTAAATAAGGATATATAAGGTCTAATAACTGTGGGGTTCTCTCTGATAGAATCCTTCCAATATTCAATTGTTTTATCGTAATCACCTAACTGATAATAGGCAAAACCTAAATTATAGTAAACCACTTCTCTTGCAGCATATGTAGGGTCTTCAAGAACTTTTTTCCATATTTTAATTGCCTTCTCGTGCTCCCCATTTGCAGCAAGCACTGAAGCATAAGCATTTAGATATTCTGAATTGTCATTGTCTAAATTAATTGCTCTTTCAATATATAATTTAGCATTTCCAACATCACCTCTTTGTAAGTAATAAGTGGAGATTGCATAATAAATTTTTGGATCAGGGCCACCTATATTCAATGCCTTTCTAAACTCTTTCATAGCCTCTGCATCATCACCTGTCTCTAAATATGACAACCCTAATTTATAATGTGCATCTGCTGATTGCTTAATGCGGTTAGAAGCACATGAATTGCAAATATAAAAAAGAACTAATAATAGTGTGAAATAATTAAATACAATTTTCTTCATATATTATTTTAAGACCAATTAATGTTAATAATGGTTCGTATCTCTCTATGAACTTTGAATCCTCTACAAATATATCGCCATAACCACCAGTTGACACAATATGCATATCCTTTCCAATCAACCCACTTTCTATTACCCTCTCAATAATACCATCTATCATAGATAAATATCCGTAGTATATACCTGATTTCATTGAATCAATTGTATTTTTACCTATTATATTTTCTATTTTAGCTATTTCAACCTCAGGAAGTTTTGCTGTTTTAGCATGTAACACATGGGAAACCAATTCAATCCCTGGGGTTATAATGCCACCAATATACTCATTATCTTTGCTAATAACATCGAATGTCGTTGCTGTCCCAAAATCCACTACAATCGCAGGAACTCCATATAACTTTTGAATAGCAACAGCATTGACTATTCTGTCTACTCCAATCTCTTTTGGATTGTCAACTTTTAATGATATCTGGGTTTTAGTATTTATATCAACAATCATAGGCTCTATATCAAGGTACCTAAAAGATAATTTTCTGAAAATGACTGTTAAAGTGGGAACAACACTTGAGATAACAACAGATTTTACATGAGATGCATCAATCCCAATCTTTGATAAGGGGTATAATATAGATGTAGCATACTCATCTTCCGTCTTTTTAATATCTGTAGAAATTCTTAAATTATTAACAATATCTTTGCCTTTGAATAAGCCAATTGTAATATGTGTATTACCTATATCAACTGCTAATAACATTATACAATCTCCCCATAATAAAGTTTTTTTTCGCTTCCATCTTCACGAGTAACCCTCAAAGCACCATCAGCATCAATGCCCTTTTCAATAAAACATTCTTCATCATCATTTAATCTTATCTTGATCCTTTTACCATAGTAAGCAGACAATTCTCTCCATTTTCCAACTAAATCTATAGTAATAGAATTATTTAGATATGTTAATAGATAAGTTTCAAATATATTAAAATACTTTGCCAATAAAATTTCCTTTTCAATATTAGCATTAGTGATACTTTTAATTGATATTGCCCTATCTTGCAATTCCTTTGGCAGATATTTAAAGTTTATATTTAAACCTATGCCAATAATAGAATACAATACTGATTTATTCACAATACTAGATTCAATTAATATGCCTGCTACTTTTTTATAATTAAAGACAATATCATTTGGCCATTTTATTTTAAAATTCCCATATTCACTAAGTAGTTCACATAAACTAAAAGATACAAGCAGATTGATTATCTGCAGATTTCTTAAATGCGGGTTTTTTAATACATAAGAAAAATAGAGATTCTCATTATCACTTGAAAACCAAGATCTACCCATCCTGCCTCTACCTTTAGTCTGAGTGCTAGCAATAACAACAAACCCATCTAGATTGCTATATTCCCTAATAACATCTTGGGTACTAGTGCATTTATCATAAACTTTATGTTTTCTTCCTAAAAAATGTGTATTTAAATGTTCAAAATATAATTTATTATTAAACATTTCATTTAATTAAAGTTATTATTGAAGTTTATTAATAATATAATATAATTTTTTAGATTTAAAAATAGATATGGAAAAAATATTATATTGTTTATTAATTTTTATGCTTATACATAACAACGGATCATCACCAAATAAGTTAAACGATAATGCACATGTATTTATTGCCAATAGTATAACTGAAGATAAAGTAAAAAGTTTACTGCTATCTGAATTAATCAAACCAAATGATCTATTAAGAGAAAATAAATAAAGTATAGGGGAACATATGAATTACGAACCACAAAATATAGAAAAAAAATGGCTAAAACAATGGGTAGAAAATAAAATCTTTGAAACAAATGTAGATAACGCTAAAGAAAAATATTATCTACTAGAAATGTTTCCATACCCCTCAGGGAAGATTCATATGGGACATATAAGAAATTATGCTATAGGAGATGTAATTGCCCGATTTAAAAAAATGAATGGTTACAACATACTCCATCCTATGGGTTGGGACGCCTTTGGTCTACCTGCAGAAAATGCAGCTATAAGTAATAATATACATCCAGCAAAATGGACTTATAATAATATTGAAAATATGCGTAAACAGCTAAAAAAATTAGGGCTCTCCTATGATTGGAGGAGGGAATTTGCCACTTGCGATCCCGAATACTATAGATGGGAACAGCAATTCTTTATAGATATGTTTAATGAGGGTCTAGCCTATAAAAAGAAAACAACCGTTAACTGGTGCCCCAATTGTAAAACTGTTCTCGCAAATGAGCAGGTTGAGGATGGCAAATGTTGGAGGTGTCAATCTGTTGTCTCCAATAGGGAATTAGATAGTTGGTTTCTTAAAATATCTGATTATGCTGAAAGACTGCTTGATGATATGGAAAAGCTAAAAAATTGGCCTGAAAGAGTACTTGCAATGCAAAAAAATTGGATAGGCAAATCGATAGGTGCTGAGATTGATTTTAAAATTGATGGGTTAGATTATAACCTGACAGTCTTTACAACAAGGCCAGATACTATTTTTGGCGCAACCTTTGTTGGGCTTTCAGTAAAGCATCCTGTTGTAGACTTACTCCTTGAAAAATCTAAGGATAAAAAAAATATAAAGGCATTTATTGATAAAGTTATAAATGAAAACCAAAATGTAGCAGAGGATATAGATAAAGAGAAGAAAGGATACTTTACTAATTTTTATTGCATAAATCCTGTAAATAACAAAAAAATACCCATATATTTAGCAAATTTTGTTTTAATGGAATATGGGACAGGCGCAATAATGTGTGTACCTGCTCACGATGAAAGGGACTTTGACTTTGCTAAAAAGTACAATCTTGAAATAATACAGGTCATTAAACCTAAAGATGAAGAAGAAATTGAGTTACCCCTAAAAGAAGCCTATACAGGTGAGGGCATACTAATAAATTCAGGCATGTTTAATGGTTTAGATAGCGAAAAAGCAAAGGATGAGATAGTAAAGTCTCTAAAAAATGCAAAAAAAATAGTAAACTATAGACTAAGGGATTGGGGAATTTCAAGACAGCGCTATTGGGGTGCACCAATTCCAATAATATACTGCGACAAATGTGGTATTGTTCCTGAGAAAATCAGCAATCTGCCAGTAAAATTACCAGAGGTTGATCACTTAGAGAAAACGCCAAAACCTTTAGATAAAATAGATTCTTTCATCCGCACAAAATGCCCCAAATGCGGTAAAGATGCAAAAAGAGATACTGATACAATGGATACCTTTGTTGAATCTTCATGGTATTTTATTAGGTTTTGTTCAATAAATCCAAAAGATAAGCCCTTTGAAAAAGAGGACGTCCAATATTTTATGCCTGTTGATCAATATATTGGGGGTATTGAACATGCAATTCTACATCTATTATACTCCCGTTTTTTTATAAAAGTATTAAAGGATTTAGGTTATATTGATTTTGATGAACCCTTTCTAAACCTATTAACCCAAGGGATGGTATGCAAAGAGACTTACAGATGCAAGACACATGGTTGGCTATATCCTGAGGAAGTGGAAGATAATAAATGCATTCACTGTGGCAGTGAAATTATAGTTGGTCGCACAGAAAAAATGAGTAAATCCAAGAAAAATGTTGTTGACCCTGATAATATATTAAAAAAATATGGGGCAGATACAGCAAGACTATTTATCTTATTTGCCTCACCACCTGTAAAGGATCTTGAATGGTCTGACAAAGGAATAGAAGGTGCACATCGTTTTCTAAACAGGGTTTATAGACTTATTACAAATAATTTGATTTATTTCAAAGGTAATAAAAAGAATAGTATAAATAATAAAAATATAAATGATGAAGCAAAAAATATTTTATATAATATACATTATACAATAATGAGGGTTACAAGGGATATAAATAATTTCCAATTAAATACAGCTATTGCTGCCATAATGGAGTTTACAAATTTTCTTTCACAGATTAATACAGAAACTTTGGATGATGAATGCATCGACTTATATACTGAGGGCTTATCTACTTTAATAGTACTCCTTTCACCTTTTACTCCTTTTATAGCAGAAGAATTGTGGCATATGATAGGCAGAAAAACTTTTATATCTTTAGAAAAGTGGCCCCAATATAATAAAAAATATATAGTTAAAGATAAAATAAACATTGTTGTCCAAATTAATGGCAAAGTTAGGGCTGAACTAATCACTGATGCCAATATCGCAAAAGAAGATGCTATAGAGGCTGCAAAAAATAATGATAAAATAAAAAAATATATAAATAATAAAAAAATAAGAAAGGAAATTTATGTACCAAAAAAACTTATCAACTTTGTGGTTAACTAATAAAATATTCTACATTATTTTGAGTATTTTAATTATTAATTCATGTGGCTATAAGATGGCAGGGGTCTCTAAGGACACTTTTAGTAGTAAATATTATATATCAGAGATAATTAACAAAGATGCTGAATCTGACTACTATAATATTATGAATAATGAGATTTATCATTTCTTTAGTGAGTATGGATTATTAGAAAAACAACAGAAGGCAGATTATGAGCTTCGTTTTATTCTTGATAAGGTTGATACCGATATGGTTACCAAAACAGAAACGGAACAGGCAGTGGCTTCTCAGATTGAACCTATACTACATATTATAGTTAGAGATAAAAAGGGAGAAACCTTATTTGACAAAAAATATAGGTACTACGAGATTTACTATGTAACAAGTAACATCTCTGGAAATATTCAAAGAAGATATGATGCCTTCAGAGAAGCCTTAAATTATATACTGTTAGATTTTAGAAGTGACTTTGAAAGATATACAAAAAAATAGTATCGTTATCCTAATTGGAAGCAATACTTTCCAACAACATTATATTAAAAAGATAGAATCTATTTATGAAAATATAGAAAGAGAGATCTTTTATGGTGACGAGCTCGATAGTGAGTCATATTTCAACTTTATATTCTCAAACTCTTTTTTTACAGATATTAAAATAGCAATTTTAAAAGATACTGATAATTATAATAATGTTCAAACACTCATTGATTCAGCAAAAAAAGCTAGCAATTGTATTAAAATATTTGCTTTCAATAATACGCCTAATAAACTGCTTAAAAGTTTAAATAATTTACC
>JAXHVM010000025.1 GCA_034189185.1 Deferribacterota bacterium | reverse complement strand
AACTCCCCGGGACGGACTCGAACCGCCAACCTAGTGGTTAACAGCCACCCGCTCTGCCGATTGAGCTACCGGGGAAACTTTTATGAGATACTATAGCTAAAAATTATAAATTGTCAATATGATAAACAATAAAATATATTTTAATGCATAGATAGATTTCAATTTATAGCTTTCTCATATATATCACTAACTCTATCATCAAAAAGCCCTAAATATGTTAATGCATCTTTTAATTTTTTTGGTTCCTTTAAAAAGTCTTTAAAGAAAAAGATCTCACCAGCTTTTAAAAATTTAACATGGATATTATCGTTCTTAACAACGTAATCTATAATTTTTTCTGGATGCCAATCCCTTATAATATCTTTTATCTTTATAATACGCGTTAGAAATTTTTCAATATAAAACAAAATAGTTTTATTAACGCTTGTAATATAATCGTGATGTCCAGGCATCACTAAATAATTTATTAATTTCTCCATCTTATAAAGGGATGTACAAAATGCCAAATAATTATTATATCTAATATCTGGATTTTTATAGTCAATATCAATTAGGGGTGTTTGAAATGTATCCCTTAGCAATGCATCTCCTGTAAATGCAAACCTATCAATCAGATAAATTACATCACTCTGAGAATGATAGGGTGTCTTAATATAATCAACACCAAGATTGTATATTATATTACCTCTTTCTAATATACTATAATTTCTTGGAATTGGTATGCTATCCCTTAAAAGCTTTAGCATGCTAACGACTTGTTTTGTAAAAGAATCTGTAAACCCCAAATTATCCAGTAATTTTTCTAAATAATTCGCCCACTGACCTCTATTTTCCAATAGAAAAGCATTGTTTTCTGAGATATATATTGTAGCATCAGAATTATTAGATATAAAAGAAACCATACCTGCGTGATCAATATGAATATGTGTCAAAAGGACGTAATCAAGTTTCAATAAATCTATATATTTAAGGTAAATCTCTTTTGCCTCATCAGTTGGGGGGCCTGTATCAATAAGGATATTTTTACCTTCAAATTTGAGATAATAAAAGTGCACTGCACCAACATAATATCCAGTCTCAGCTGAGAACTTTATCATATGTCACCACAGACTTAGTTGGGCATACTTCATAACACTTGCCGCAATTATTGCATTTTTCTTGTAAAATAGTTGCCAGGTTATTTTCTAAAATAATGGCTTTTTCAGGGCATTCTTTAACACAGCGACCGCAGCCAATGCAACCAACGGAACAAACCTTTCTAACAAAGGCCCCTTTATCATTAGAATTGCAAGCTATAAAATATTTTTTATCAATTCCAACTAACTCAATTAAATTTCTTGGGCAGGCCTTCACACATAAACCACAAGCAGTACATTTTTTCTCATCAACTATTGGTAGCCCTGATAAACCTATATGAATAGCATCAAATGTGCACGCTCTAACGCAGTCCCCTCTACCTAAACAACCATAGGAACACATCTTGTCCCCTTTAGCCAATAAATCCTGGGTTTTGCAGCTTTCTGGACCTATATAATCATACTTACTTTTACATTTATCATAATCACCTCCACACTTTACCCTAGCAACCTTAGGTGATTCACTTACAAACTCAACGCCTAATAATTTAGATATCTCTTTTGCAAGCTCATTGCCACCCACAGGACATGCACTTGGTGGTTCATCACCTTTTACTATAGCCTCAGCTAGCTGTCTACAACCAGGATAACCGCAACCACCACAATTTAACCCTGGCAGTAAGTTTTCTACGCTCTCAATAAGGGGAGATGTTTCAACATAGAACTTCTTTGATGATATATATAATAATAAAGCCCCTAAAAAACCACAAGATGATAAGGCAACAATAGCTCCTAACATAAGACTACCTAACTAAACCTGAAAATCCCATAAATGCAAGAGATAAAATACCAGCAATAATAAATGCAATGGGTGCTCCTCTAAAATGTAGTGGGACATCAGAATAATTAACACGCTCCCTAATACCAGCAAAAATAACTAAGGCAAATCCAAATCCAGTTGAAGAGCCAAGGGTAAAAACTAACATCTCTAAAAATGAGTACTCATTTTGAATATTCAACAATACAGCACCTAAGATTGCACAATTTGTGGTTATCAAAGGTAAATATATACCTAAAGCATTGTAGAGCACTGGAGATACTTTCCTTATAGCCATTTCAACAAATTGAACTAGTGTTGCAATAACCAATATAAATATAATAATCCTAAGATAGGTTAAATCTAATGGAATGAGTATTGTATAATTTATAATCCAGGTGATAATGCCTGCTATTGTCATAACAAAAATAACTGCAAGGCTCATTCCAAGTGAAGTATCAATACTTTTAGATACACCAAAATAGGGACATATTCCCAAAAATCTGGCTAAAACAAAATTATTCACTAAGGATGCACTAATAAATATTAATATTAAATCAGTCATTTTTAGCTCTCCCTGTGCTGTTTACTAAATTTATAAAAAAAATTATAAATCCTAGTGCTAAAAATGCACCAGGGGGTAGAATCATTACAATAGCAGGATCAATACTACTAAAAAGTTTAAAACCAAAAATGGTACCACTTCCTAAAAATTCTCTAACAAATCCTAAAACAGCTAATGCCAGTGCAAATCCACACCCTATGCCAAAAGCATCTATTATAGAATCAAAAACACTATTTTTTGATGCAAAGGCCTCTTGCCTGCCAAGTATCATACAATTCACAACTATTAATGGAATAAATATCCCTAACGTTTTGTGCATATCATGCACATAGGCATTCATTGTCAAATCAACAATTGTTACAAAACTAGCTATTATAACAATAAATACGGGTATTCTAACTGATTTTGGTATTACCCCTTTTATAGATGAGATTATAATACTAGAACATACTAACACAAACGTTGAAGCCGCAGCCATATATAAACCATTTACAATAGTTGTAGATACAGCCAAAACTGGACACATGCCAAGAATCTGTTTGAATACTACATTATTTTCCCAAAATCCCGTTGAAAATATCTTCGACCTATTCATCTTTTATTACCTCTTTGGTCAAAAAATTTACGGCATAATCTACAGCCTCACATACTGCCCTAGGGCTAATAGTTGCACCAGCAAATGAATCAATAATCCCTCCATCTTTTTTCACAGCAATCTTATCTTTAATACTTAGTCCTTTAAAAGAATCTTTAAATTCTTTTTTTGTAATTTTATTGCCTAAACCAGGAGTCTCAGAATGCCTTAAAATCTCTATACCTGTAATCTTGCCACTTGTATCTACACCAACTAGAACAACAATATCGCCACCATAGCCTTTTTTCGAAATAGATCTCATTGCATAGGCTATTATTTTATTATCTTTTTTTGCAAGATATACTGTATTGCCATTAATCTCAACAAAATCTCTATCAGGTTCATTATCATAGGCTGGCAAAACTTTTTTTAAAGCAGCCAAAAATTCTTCTCTATACGCCTTTTGTATATCCTCCCTTGTTAGAGTATACACAAAAGACACAAGTAGGGCTGAAACAAAGGTGACAACTGTCAGCACAATCAACATTTTATATTCTTTTAATCTACTCATTTATCTGTCCAAAAGTTGGTTCTTTTAAGTAATAATCGATTAAAGGAACAAAGGCATTCATTATTAATATTGCAAAGGAAACGCCCTCAGGATAACCACCAAATAGCCTTATTACTGCGGTAACTATACCACACCCAAATCCAAATATTAACTGCCCCCTTGCACTTATTGGGCTCGTTACTAAATCAGTTGCCATAAAAAATGCACCTAATATTAACCCACCTGTAAACAAATGTGTAACAGGATCCAATGTTTTATCAGGGTTTAATAGCCAATAGGGGACTATAATCAGCAAGAAAGATACTATATAGGATATAGGGATGTGCCATGTAATAACCTTTTTATAAAATAGAAATATTGCACCAATTAAGAGCATCAAAGCAGACATCTCTCCCATTGAACCAGCTATATTGCCAGTAAAAATATCAAAAAAACTAGGCATATGCTCTGTAATAATTTTTCCATGGGTTAACACTTCTGTTTTTACTTGCCCTAAAGGTGTGGCGACACTCTCTGCATCATAAAATAAGCCCTTTAATATTGAAGATGGTTCAACCCAATTTGTCATTTGGAATGGCCAAGATATTAGTAAGAAAACACGCGCCACCAATACTGGATTAAAGACATTATGGCCCAACCCCCCAAAAACCATTTTACCTATAACTATCGCTATAAAACTACCAATTAATATTAACCACCAATCTGCCGAAGGCGGCAAATTCATAGCAAGTAAAAGTGCTGTAACAAGGGCACTATTATCTGAGAGGGTAGAACTTCTTTTCCTTAATCTTTGAAATATATACTCGAAAAAGAGTGTAAATACTATAGATAAAACATATACTTTGATAGCATAATAACCATAGAAAAATATAGAAGTAAAAACTGCAGGAAGGAGTGCAATAATAACATAGAGCATAATTTTACTAACATCACACTCATCCCTTAAATGAGGCGAGAAAGTAACAATAAATTTATTTTCTTGCATTTCTATCCTTCAAATATTTATTAAGACTTACCTTTCCAGTTTTAAAATTTGCAACTAATTGTCTCCTTGCAGGACATATATAGGCACAGCAACCACACTCAATACAATTAAATAAATGTAGATCCTTTAGCCTCTCATATTGTTCTGCTATAATACATTGTTCCATTAAAAGTGGTTTTAAATCCATTGGGCAGACCCTCACACATTTGCCACACCTAATACAATTAGTGATCTTCTTATCAACGACTTCGCTCTTATTTTGCACAATTATTCCACTTGTAGCTTTATTTACTGGTGTCTCCAGCGAAAACACTGATAAGCCCATCATTGGCCCACCCATAATAATTTTGCCAGCATCCCCTATAAAACCACCACAAGCATCAATCAATGCCTTAATGGGTGTGCCAAGCCTAACTATAAGGTTTTTTGGCTCTTTTACGGCACCAGTAACTGTTACAGTTCTCTCTATTAATGGTTTTTTCAAATAATAAGCCTCATAAACAGCATTTACTGTGGCAACATTGTCGACTACCACTCCAATATCAAGCGGTAGTCCACCTTCAGGGACAACCCTATCTAAAACAGACTTAATTAATTGTTTTTCACCACCTTGTGGATATTTACTCTCTAATACAGCTAATTGGAAACCATATTTTTGTTCTAAATTTTTAAATATCTCGATTGCTTTCTTTTTATTATCTTCTATAGCAACAAAAAAATTTTCAGCTTTGAGCAGATCCTTTATTAATAAAGCACCTTTAATTATATTCTCACTTTTTTCAACAAGCAATCTATAATCACCTGTTAAATAGGGTTCACACTCAGCTCCGTTGACTATAAAGGTATCAATCTTTTTAGGCGGCGATAGCTTAACATGGGTTGGAAAGGTTGCACCACCTAAACCCACAATCCCTGCATCTTTTATTAGCTCCGTTAATTTATCGCTACTTCCCAAAGGCTCTAAATCATCATCAGCTGAAGTAACATTAATCTTGATAGAGGGAACATATCCAAATAAAGGATGTTCTGCAACATCTATCGATTTAACTACACCCTTTACTGGAGAATGGATATTGGCACTAATAAAAGCACTAGATTCAGCAATAAGTTGACCCTTTTTTACCTCGCTACCTTTTTTGATAACTGGTTTTGCTGGGGCTCCTAAATGCTGGCTTAGAGGTATATTTAAAATATCCCCTTCTTTTAATGAGAGATATTCTAAAGGCTTATTTTCAGTTTTTTCTTTATAGTGTGGGACATTTATCCCTTTATTTTTATAGCTTTTACAAAGTATCATCTCTTGAAAACCTGGCTAATTCAATATCAGTTTCAGCAAGCAATTCATCGGCTAGTTTATCATTATAATGTTCTTCATATACAATTCTTTTTATACCAGCGTTTATAATCATCTTGGTACATATTGAACAGGGCTTGCAGTTTGTATATATTGTAGAACCCTTTAGCGATGTTCCGTAGTTTGCTGCTTGTATTATAGCATTTTGCTCAGCATGCAAGCCTCTACATAATTCATGCCTTTCGCCTGATGGAACGTTCAGTCTTTCTCTCAAACAACCAGTAACATCACAATGGGTAATACCTCTTGGAACACCATTATAACCAGTTGCCACAATATGATTATCTAAAGCAATCACAGCACCCACCTGTCTTCTAAGACATGTAGAACGCTTTTTTACAATATTTACAATCTCTATAAAATATTCATCCCAGGTGGGTCTTAAAATAATATCCCCTTGTATATAGGAAATTTTTTGCATAGCTCTTTAATCTCCCCTCTAACTTCGTCATAAACATTGTCATTACCAATATTTTTAAGCACCTTATTAATTAAACTCGCCACAACTGACATTTCCTTCTCTTTCATTCCACGTGTTGTTAGGGCAGCAGTACCTAGTCTTAAACCACTAGTTATAAAAGGGCTCTTGTCCTCAAAGGGCACAGTATTTTTATTTGCTGTAATAGCAGCCTTTTCAAGGGCATTTTCAGCATCTTTACCAGTTAAATCTTTGTTTCTTAAATCAATAAGCATTAAATGATTATCAGTTCCATTTGTAACCAATTTATACCCAGCCTCAATAAGTCCATTTGCAAGAGCCTTTGAGTTTAGCACAATCTGCTTCTGATAATCCTTAAACTTATCACTTAAAGCCTCTTTAAGTGCAACAGCTTTTCCAGCAATAATATGCATTAAAGGCCCACCTTGAATCCCTGGAAAGATCGTAGAATTAATTTTTTTCGCATACTTTTCTTTACATAAAATCATTCCGCCTCTTGAGCCTCTCAATGTCTTATGTGTTGTAGTCGTTACAAAATCTGCATATTCTACAGGGGAAGGATGAAGCCCTGCAGCAACCAAGCCTGCAATATGTGCCATATCAACCATAAGCATTGCACTGACTTTATCAGCTATATCTCTAAATTTTTTAAAATCAATTATCCTTGGATAAGCACTTGCTCCTGCAACAATCATTTTTGGCTTATGTTTTTCTGCAAGTCTTTCAAGTTCCTCATAATCTATCATTTCTGTATCTTTATTCACACCATAGGAGATAACATTAAAAAGTTTCCCAGAAAAGCTCGCCGAACTACCATGGGTAAGATGTCCTCCATGGGATAAATCCATACCAAATATAGTATCTCCAGGTTTTAAAACGGAAAAATACACTGCCATATTAGCTTGACTCCCTGAGTGAGGCTGAACATTCACATGTTCAGCTTTAAACAATTCTTTCGCACGCTCAATAGCTAATCTCTCAACAATATCAACATACTTACATCCACCATAATATCTCTTCCCTGGATAACCCTCAGCATATTTATTCGTTAAAACTGATCCTCCAGCTGCAAGAACAGCTTTACTTACAAAGTTTTCACTTGCAATAAGTTCTAAAGTATACTCTTGCCTCTCTAATTCACCCTTAATTGCATCAAAAACCTCTTCATCAATAGCCTGTATATCTGATAATGTATTTAATGTATCCATTAAGCAAACCTCCCTAGATAATTTTTCCAATAGTTTATAGATATTTCATCAATTTGATCTATCCTCCTTTTGTGTCTACCTCCCTCAAAAGCAGTATTTAGAAAAGTCTCTACAATAGATATAGCAATCCCTTCGCCTAATATCCTCTCGCCAAGACATAAAATATTAGCATTATTATGGGATCTACTCATTTTAGCAGAATAGGGATCACTACAATTAACTGCTCTTATACCCGGAAATCTATTTGCAGCCATATCCATACCTATTCCAGTACCACAGATTAAAATCCCATAATCTAACTTTTCTTTATAAAATTCTTCAATAAGTTTATATGCATATTCTGGGTAATCTACAGAACAATTATTACAAGCACCTAGGTCCGTCACTGTATAATCTCTTCCATACAAAAATTTTTTAATTTTATCTTTTAAATTTACACCTGCGTGATCTGAAGCTATTACTATATTTTTGCACATTTTTCAATAACTATCCTTTTCCAAAAGTATTTTAAACTCACTAGTATACTTATCTAATAGCTCATCTAACACTCTTTCTATATCAGATTCTGCTACACTCAGAACCTTTTTATGCCATCTCTTAACTGTGCTTCGTGAAATTCTATTAACACTTGTTATGAGTTTCATAATATATTTCTGTTCACCCGTTATTTCTGATATAATGTATTCACATAAGAGTGCTGCAAGCTTATAATTTCTAAAAATAATATTTTTCTCATCAAATAGAAGTAAGATTTTAACAGCTGCCTCAATTTCAAACCTAAAATAACCTCTTATTGTCATAGTGGTAATCATAAATTTCAACGCTTTGCCATAAGAATAAACAGGGCATCTAATATTTCTTAATTCCTTAAAATATAGGTCCTTCATGTTTATATTTAAATTATCAACTATCTCATAAAGATCATAAAATGTTTCAACAACAGCCTCATCGCTGGGGAATTTTGTGTAAGCTGTAAGGATTGTTTTTTTTGCTAAATCTATATTTCCTGTATATAAATAACTTAATGAAAGCTCAATATAATTTTTTGGTTCTAAATCATTTTTTTCAATGAGTCTTTTATATATTGATAGGGCCTCATCATTTTGGCCTAACAAAACCTTACACCATGCATATTGCCTATATACCTCATTGTTTATTGTGCCTCTTTTTAAATTCCTAAGGATATATTTTTTTGCCCCTCTTACCTCATACTCCTCAATTAAAAGATTAGATATCTCTTGCAGCGTGTCCTTATTATAAGGATTTTTCTCTAAGGACATGTTGAAGTATCTCTTAGCACCTCGGTAAAGGCCTCTTTGATAATTTATCTCTCCCAAGTAATATAAAAGCTGTGACTCAATAATATTATTATTAACCTTATTTTTTATAGATTTCTTTGTTATCTTCTCAGCTTTTTCGATCAAACCTGTAGATAAGAGGTTATTAATCCTCTTTAATATTAAATATTCTACTTTTTTCTGCTTTTCAATCATTGGCTATAGAATAGCATTAATTAATTATTTTTCAAATAAAAAATTGGCTTTATATATTTTTTATAATATATTGTCTATTGACTTTAGACTTATGATTAGAAAAATAATAGAAATTAAATAGACTAAGATTATGACAAAGAAAATTAATATCTTTATAGATGGCCCATTACTTCTTAAGCATGCACTGCAAACGCATATTGAACCAAGATTGCCACTCAAAACTTTAAATAAATTATCAGAGAAAAGATTAATAAAAACCATAAAAAATGCATATAGAAATGTACCATTTTATAGGGAATATTATGACAAACATAATGTAAATATAGATGATATAAAAGATAAAGGAGATATAAAAAAATTACCCTTTCTATATAAAGAACATATTAGAAAATATTTCCCAGAAAAGCTTGTTAAAAAAGGTGTTAATTTAAATAATTGCATTATATCCGGCACAACTGGTTCTACTGGAAAATCTGTTAACTTTGCATATAGTAAAAATACTTTCTTCTTCTATCTTTGCACATCTCTTAGGGTTTACACCATGATAGGCTATAAACCGTGGTATAAGATGGCTTTTATCAAATATACCCCAATACAAACTATTAAATTTCCAATACTACCCCTTTTTAGAACCTATCACATCCCTTCCATCGCAAAAATAACAGAGCAAATGAATTTATTAAGAGAAATAAAACCTGACTTATTAGCAGGTTATGCCTCTATTATATATGAGATGGCCTGCAAGTTAACAAAGGAAGATAAAGAAAAGCTTAATATAAAAATTATATCGCTAAATTCAGAACTATCAACAAAAGAAGAAAGAGATTTTATAAGTAGTGCTTTTAATTGCCCTGTTTATGACGAATATTCAACTGAGGAAACATGGATGGTTGCTTCAGAATGTAAAAAACATAACTATCATATCTTTTCTGATAACCTTTTTGTTGAATTTATAGATAACAACGGGGAAGATGTTCCCCCTGGTCAGACAGGAGAAATTATCCTAACAACACTAAGAAGCTCTGTAATGCCCTTTATTAGATATAGAATTGGTGATTTAGGTTCATACTCTACAAAAAAGTGCTCTTGTAAAAGAAATTTTCCCATATTAGAGACATTTGAAGGCAGGTCAGATGATGCCTTTATACTGCCTTCAGGATATATGGTTTCACCACTAAAGTTATTAAATACATTTACAAAGTTTATAAAAAGTGATCCAACATTAATGAATGAATTTAAATTTGTTCAAGAAAGCCTATCAAGTGCAACTATATACTTAGTACCAGGTAAGGATTACAACGAGAATCGCTTTAATGAATTAATAGATCAACTAAATAAAATTTTAGATAATCAAATTAACATTAATGTTAAATTAGCCGATACTATACCAGATAATAATGTAAAAAGAAAAGCTATTGAATCACTTGTTAAACAGAATCATTAATTCTTCAAGCAAGCTATTAGATAATAAAAATATAACAATATTGTCTCAAGTTATCTCATGGACTATTGGACTTATAATTGCAGTTTTTCTCTTTCTGCAAGTTGATATAAATATCATAAAAGAAGCCTTTTATAAGGCTTATATAATTCCATTTATAATTATTATCTGCTCATTTGTTCTCTTTTGGCTTTTTTTTGAAACTTATAATCTCTACTTACTTATTAAATATTATGGTTATAAAACGCTATATAAAGATATTTTGATATTAAGATCAGCCACATATCTGCTCATGCTAATAAACTACAATCTAGGAATAGGTGGCATACTTTTGGGCTTATCAATCAAACATAAAATTAACATAGCTAACTCTACCTCAATAGTTGCACTATATTCATTAACAGATATATTAAGCCTATCAGCTCTAACACTTATCTCAACAGCATTTATATGTTGTTATACCCAAAAAAAAGTCTACATCATCCTTTTAATAATTTCATTTTTATTAGTTTTACTGTTATTATTTTTATACTTTATTTTTCATAATAGTAAATTATCAAAACAGTTCAAAAATAGGATAGCCAAAAAAATTATATCATTTATAAGTGATGAATTATCTAAATTAAAGAAAACTGATTTATTAAAAATTATTTTATTAAGAATGACCTATTTTTTAACATTTATTATATTTTTTCACTTTACTTTACCATTATTTCATATACATATCCCATTTATTTGGCTTGCTGCCTTAGTTCCTCCAATATTCTTTATAGGAAACCTTCCAATAACCCCTGCTGGAATTGGAACTATACAAGCTGCAATGCTTTTCTTTTTTAAATCTTTCGGTCAATATGAGGATATTTTGCTATTTTCCATTTGTTATACAACATTTCTACTTTTAACAAGGTTGTTACTTGGTCTATTTAGCATATTATTTATTGATCGAAGTAGCCAACCTCTTAAAAAATATGTTGACCAAAAAAATTAATATAAATATATTAATTTAAAATAAAAGGAGGGTAATAAATGTTAAGATACCTAACTATATTAGTTTTTATAATTGCAAGTTTTTTTTCTATCACATATAGTTGTGATGTTGCAGTTGTTTCATCAATTGCCGCAAAAGATGGCAAGCCTATAATTTGGAAGAATAGGGATGATCCAGCAGGTGTTTTCTTTGGTGTTAGAAGACACGAAGCTAATAATCCAGAAGTGGGTAGCTACATCTGCATAGAGGAGAGATTGTACCCAGATTTAACAACTATATGTTCAGCTGGTGTAAATGAAGCTGGTTTTGCAATAGCAAATACAAATGCCTATACAGGTTCACTTGTAAAAGAGCTAGTAAGTATTGATGTCCCACTTATGGAAAAAGCTCTTAGCAATTGTAAAACAGTTGAATGCTTTGAAACTCTATTGATTAATGCACATAATCATGAAGATAAATTTTATGTGACCAGTTCTAACTTTGTAGTAATTGATGCTTATGGAGGTGCAGTCCACTATGAGGCCTATGCCGATATGCGCGAACCTGTAGAATTTATAAAACACGATGCAAATATAGTCAATTTTTCAAATAAAACTAATCATATAGATTTACATGAAATCTATGATAGCACTAGCGAAAAAAGGACAAAAAGAGGGGCAGAATTGTTAACTGAATACTATAACAAAGATGAGCTTACACCAAAAACAATGATGCAAATAGTCGCAAAGGATGTTTGCAATGATGAGGATAACGAACAAGACCTAGAAAACTTTGATACAACATTTTGTATAAGCAGGGCCTATACTAGATTTAGTACCGTAATAGAAGGTGTGACCCCAAATGAAGACCCAAAATATACTACAATGTGGGTTAATGTTGGAGAGCCTTCTGCTGGTGTATATGTGCCTATTTATCCAGCTGCACATTATATACCTGAAGCAGTAAACGCAAATCTAATGGGGGGAGCGCCCCTTAATGTGGAGATAATAAATAAAGAGCTTGAATTATATGAAAACAATGGTGGTGTTTTTAGATATCTTGAAGTTCTTCCATCTATAAGAGATATGACAATAAATAAGATTAAATTATATGATTTACAGGATTCACTTACATTCCCTTTAGAAGATACACTTATTGAGGCAGACAGAGAAATAAAACAGGCTATAAAAAATGGAGAAGTTAACTATGACACAGAAGAAGTGTTAAAAACTTTTTCAAAGGATGCTTCAAATTATGCATATGATGTATATTCTGGAAAAAGTGAGCTACCAAGCAGGAGTAATTTATATACCTTTCAAATGTGGTTAAGACTAGTTTTTAACAACTCAACCTCATTAATTGATACAATTTTAGGCAGATAAATAATTAGCATAACTGTTGTTATGCTTGAGTTTTTACATATAACATTTTATTTTATTAAATAAAAGGGTTAATGATGGAGGAGAAAATAATCAACTCAAAAGAAAGCATGTTAAATATAGATCCCTCTGTTTTAAAAGATCACCTATTATTAAAAAAAAATAAATATAACTATTACGCAGTTGATCTAACAAAGATTAAGTTTACCAAAAACCACCCTATTGTATTAGGATGTAAAGCTGTTGAAGATTCTACATGGGAGCCCCAAGAAGATTTTTTTGAATATTTATGTAAAGAAGATATTTTAATATTTATGACATATAAAAATGAAATTATAGCTTTTTTGTTAGGTGCTGCTTGGAGCGAGGATATTTATGGTATGTTTGCAATTGACGAGATAATGGTTAAACCTTCCTTCCAGGGCAGAAAATTGTCTAAGAAGCTAACCCTCTTATTTATATATATTGTTACTTATTGTTATTCAAGAAGCCCTAAGCTAAAACAGATAGTTGGCTTTGGAACAAGTTGTAACCCTAAGACTATGTTATTATACTATAATAAAAGGTTTTTACTTCTTGAAACAAACTTTAAACCAAAGGAAACATTAACTAAAATAGCATGGCACTATGTAAAAAGATTTAATTTTACACCTCTAATAAAAGACTCACCCTTTTTCTTAAAAGGTTTATATGCAGGCTCACATAAAAAATTAGAACCTATTAAGAAAAAGCGTTTTATATTAAAGTACGCACCTAAAGACTTTGATTATATTAACCGTGGGGATTGCATGTTGTTAACAGGTAGACACTACTTAAAACTTGGAATATTAATAGCAACTGTAGGCTCACTCTTCTATTTTGGACCAGAAATACTAAAGAAAAAAAACCCAGGTTGGAAATACTGGAAATCTGAAAACAAGCCATTACAAAAATAATCACTTATAACTATATTGCTTGTTTACATTCTTATTTTTGTTCATTTAAAACTGCTGATAATTTTTTAGCTAGTTTAGATTTTTCTCTTGCCGCCTTATTTTTATGAATTATACCCTTTGACATTGTCTTATCTATTACTTGTTGTGTTTCTCTAAATTTATCTTGAATATTTTCTAGATTGTTTTCTTCACTAACTAATTTATTAAACTTCTTTATATAGGTTTTAAGCCTAGTTTTATAATGCCTATTTCTAAGTCTTCTTTTTTGGTTTTGTCTAAGCCTTTTTTTAGCAGAAAGTGTATTTGCCATAATTATCACCTCTTATTACAGTCGTATTTTGATAACAAAATTAAATATTAATGTCAAGATAAAATAATCAAGATAAAATATTATTGATAAATTAAATATAAACAAAAAATTATGTTGACATATTATAAATGGATATTTATAAAAATATTATGAAAACTGATGAATGGAAGTCTAGATATGGCTTTTTACTTGCTGCTATTGGTTCATCAGTTGGTTTGGGAAATATCTGGAGGTTCCCCTATATTGCCTATGAAAATGGTGGGGGTGTATTTTTAATCATCTATTTTTTCGCTCTCTTAACAGCAGGCATCCCTATATTAATATTAGAGTTTTCATTAGGCCATAAATTTAAAGGATCAGCACCCTTAACATTTGCTAGAATTAATAAAAAATTGGAATGGTTGGGCTGGTGGCAAGTCCTCATCAGCTTAATAATTTCAATATATTATTCTGCAGTTATTGCATGGGCTATTGCTTATTTCGTATTCTCTTTTGATTTACAGTGGGGAGTTAATACTATTGATTTTTTTCTACATGATTTTCTTGGTATAACTGAATCTCCACTTACTTTAGGTAGTCTAAGGATTAATGTCTTGTTTTCTATATTTATTGTATGGCTTATAACCTATTTTATCCTAAATAGTGGTATAAAAAAGGGGATCGAGGTTGCCAATAAGTTTTTAATGCCCCTACTTTTTGTAACTATGATTATTATAATGTTTAGGAGCATATTCTTACCTGGTTCATATATTGGCCTTAATTTTCTTTTTACCCCCGATTTTTCAAAGATTTTAGATGTTAGTGCATGGGTTGATGCCTATGGTCAGGTATTCTTTTCGCTATCAGTGGCATTTGCAATTATGATAACATACTCAAGTTATTTGCCAAAAAAATCAGACATAATTAATAATGCCTTTATAACTGGTTTCATGGATGCTTGTTTTGCACTCATTTCTGCTATAGCAATCTTTTCAATTGTTGGTTTTATGACATACAATGCTGGTGGAGAAGTACCAAAAAATTTACAAGGAGTGTTTCTGGCATTTGCAACAATACCTAAGGCAATTAATCAAATGCCCTTTATGCCTTCATTAATAGGTGCTCTCTTTTTTCTAACTGTTATATCAGCTGGAATTACCTCTGAAATATCTATAACTGAAGCTGTTGTCTCTTCTATTATAAACAAATTACACAGACCTAGAAAAGAAATTGTACTTATTTATTGCATTTTTGGCTTTATTGTAAGTATATTATTTGCAACAGGGGGTGGTCTATTTATATTAGATATTGTCGATCACTTTGTAAACAACTACGGTATTGTTTGTACAGGCCTAGTTGAGGTTGCTGCTCTAAGCTGGTTCTTTGATTTAAACATACTAAAAGATCATGCAAATAATATCTCTGATTTTAAAATCAACAATATATGGAATATTTTAATTAAATTTGTAACCCCAATTATATTATTATGCATTTTAACATTAAATATATACAAAGATATAAGGATCCCCTATGGTGGTTACAGCGTAAAAGCTCTTACCTATCTGGGTTGGTCAACGGCATTATTAATTTTTATTTTGTCATTTTTAATATCAAAAATTAAGTGGTATGATAAAGAAATACTTAAAGGGCTAAAATGAACACATCTGCATTAATAATGATGATTATATCACTTGTTATTGCCTTTGGTGGGGCAATCTATTTTATATTAAAAGCTTTAAGAAAATAAAGTGCAAAATTTTAAAATCTTGACCACCTAATTATCTAAATCGATATAGAGCTTACCACTTCTTTCTATTTTAGCTCTACTTGGATAATCCCCACTTAAATATAGATACATTTGAAAATCATACTCAAAACTTTGATGATGATATCCTTTAAAGATTTCTTCTATTGTATCACCATCTATAACATCAAAATCAACTATCTTCTCTACTGGTGTATTAGAATACCATTCAAATAAATCTGGGCTTCTTAAATATGCATAATTTTGTCCATATTTTTCAGTAACATCATATACAAAGGGTGGAATAACAGGGGCATTATCAACAGGCTCATATTCAACCTTAACATAATTTACCCTAAAACCATAGGCAGGCCAGCCTTCTGAAAATAGCTGCAGAATATTAAGAGGAATTGAATTTGAAGGGTTTTCAAAATAATCAGACAACCCACTAGTTATGCTCGATAGAATCAGATTTATACGCCTCATAGGCAACCTATTTGCGACATCTTCTAAACCACAAAAAAGGTAATCATACAAACCAGGGTTATCATTTTGAGCGCATAATGTTTCTATATTAGTAAGCTCACAATCTCCGCCTGAGTTATTACTATCAGAACAGCTTGCCTGTGAAAAAGAAACTATAGGTTCTATAAGAATATTTCTAATATTTTGGATGCCACTATCCTCAGGATTTAAAACCCAATCTTCAATAATATTCTCTAGTGCCTCATATAACATCTCTTCTACTTTTTTATATGTTATCTTTAGTGTAACTACGCTCTTATGCCCCCCTGTTTCATCTCTATAGGCCTCTACCCTATCAGGGTTTATATCACTTACCTCGGCAGTCATAGGACCACCAAAATTTATACCATTTGCAGTGCAATAAAAGGGCCTACAATCACTATCACAACCTATTATATTGTAAGGAACCTTGAAAAAACATAGCTTCTTATTGACTCCTGTCCTAAACTCAAAAATATCAAAATTAGAATCTAATATATATTTATAAGGATCATCCCCCCACTTCAATAGCTCTAAATACTCATATCCAGGACTTGGGATATCTTTAAAATTCACGCTATAATTAGCTGTTTCTAAAGGTTCAACTAAACCTCCAAAAGTAGGTAGATTTTTAGAATCTATGCTAGGTGTAGTCTTATTATCAAGAACTAAAAAATTCATAACACCAGGCTCAATCAATAGTTCTGACATTTCAAGGGTTTCATTATTATTTAAACCAATCCCTGCCACATCTCTTTTTTCAACTGAATCAAAGACTATATTAAATTTAAACTCAGTAGGGCCACATTCTATCAGGCTTTGTCCAGAACTACTTGTTGTTTCACCTTTTTTTTCATATAAATAATAATCAGTGGTATAGTTATCATAATAACCAACAACGGATACTGTATCTAAATCAATAAAACCTCTATTAAATTCACTCTCATTATCTGATGCAAATA